>NZ_BBPH01000004.1 GCF_000787695.1 Paracoccus sp. PAMC 22219
CCCACGCCCGCCGCACCGAGGCCGCCTGAGATGCCGCCCGACGCCCCCGCGACGCCTGACTATGCGGCGCGTTGGGCGGCGCTGAAGAACATCCCGCCATTCCTGGCGATGGTCTGGCGGGCCAGCCCCGCGCTGACGCTGGCGATGATCGTGCTGCGCCTGATCCGGGCGCTGGTGCCTGTGGCGATGCTGTGGGTGGGCAAGCTGATCATCGATCAGGTCGTCGCCCTGTCGTCGTCGGGCGGGCCCGATACGCTGTCGGGCTGGTGGGACAGCGGTCTGGCCGATACGCTGATTGCGCTGGTGGCGCTGGAACTGGGGCTGGCGGTCGCGCAGGACGTGCTGGGGCGGCTGGTCGCGTATGTCGATGCGCTGCTGCAGGAAAAGCTGGTCATCGACATCTCGATCCGGCTGATGGACCACGCGGCGGACCTTGATCTGGCGTCGTTCGAAGATGCCAGCTTTCAGGACCGCCTGGACCGCGCGCGGCGCCAGACGATGGGTCGCATCCCCCTGCTGAACCAGCTGATGCAGCAGATGCAGGATACGGTCACGGTCCTCAGCTTTGGCGTGGGTCTGGTGATCTACAACCCCTGGCTGGTGGTGCTGCTGGCGCTGGCGCTGATCCCGTCCCTGATGGGAGAGATGCATTTCAACGCCCGCACCTATGCGCTGAACCATGCCCGCGCCGCCGACCGGCGCGAACGCGATTACCTGCGCATGATCGCAGCGACGGCCGAGACCGCGAAAGAGGTCAAGATCTTCAGCCTAAGCCCCTGGCTGCGCGACAGATACCTGACGCTGGCCCGGCGGTTCTATCTGGAAAACAGGGTGATCCAGCGCCGCCAACTGTCGGTCATGGCGGTGCTGACCGCGCTTGGCACGCTGGCCTATTACGCGGCGTTTCTGTGGATCATCGCACGGACCCTGACGGGGCAGCTGTCCATCGGTGATCTGACCTTCCTGTCGGGCAGCTTCCTGCGCCTGCGCGGGTTGCTGGAGGGGCTGCTGTCCGGGTTCTCCAGCATGGCGGGTCAGGCGATGTATCTGGACGACCTGTTCGACTTCTTCACCGCCGTCCCGGCCATCGCCAGTCCGGCGAACCCTCTGCCGGTGCCGATGCCCATCACGCAGGGGTTCCGGTTCGAAAACGTGGGCTTCCGCTATCCGGGGCGCGACGATTGGGCGATCCGCGGCATGACGCTGGACCTGCAGGCGGGCGAAACCGTGGCTCTGGTCGGAGAGAACGGCGCGGGCAAGACCACCATCGTCAAACTGCTGGCGCGTCTGTACGACCCTGACGAAGGCCGCATCACGCTGGATGGGCGCGACCTGCGCGATTACGATCTGGACCAGCTGCGCGGCACCGTAGGCGTGATCTTTCAGGACTTCGTGCGCTATGCGGTGACGGCGGCGGAGAACATCGCCATCGGCCGCATCGACGCGCGCGATGACCGCCCGCGCATCGTCGCCGCCGCCGAACGGTCGCTGGCCGATCAGGTCATCGCCAAGCTGCCCAAGGGCTATGACCAGATGGTCGGCAAGCGGTTCGCCCGCGGCTTGGACCTGTCCGGCGGGGAATGGCAGAAACTGGCCATCGCCCGCGCCTATATGCGAGACGCGCAGCTGCTGGTGCTGGACGAGCCCACCGCCGCGCTGGACGCGCGGGCGGAATACGAGGTGTTCCTGCGGTTCCGCGACCTGACGGCGGGGCGGACGGCGCTGCTGATCTCTCACCGCTTTTCATCGGTGCGGATGGCCGACCGGATCATCGTGCTGGAGGGCGGCATGGTCCAGGACCAAGGCAGCCACGCCGAGCTGGTCGCCCGGCCCGGCCGCTACAAGGAACTGTTCGAGCTGCAGGCCCAGGGGTACCGTTAAAGCACGGTCCCCAGCACGATCACGGTGATCAGCGCGATGACCGGGATCATCACCGCCACAACAAAGATGTCGGGATAGCTTTTCTTGTGCGTCAGCCCGGTGATCGCCAGCAGGGTGATGACCGCGCCGTTATGCGGCAGCGCGTCGAACCCGCCCGACGACAGCGCCGTGACGCGGTGCATCAGCTCCATGCTGATTCCCTGTTCCTGGCCCATGGTGGCGAACTGTTCGCCAAGCGTGTTCAGCGCGATGGACATGCCGCCCGACGCCGACCCGGTGATGCCGGCCAGCACGTTCACGGCCACCGACAGTGACGCGACCGGGTTGTTCGGGAACAGGCCCAGCACCGCGTCGCGGATCAGCGCGAAGGCCGGCAGCGATGCGATGACGGCGCCATAGCCCACCTCGGACGCGGTGTTGAAGATCGGCAGCAGCGACCCCATCGTGCCCGAATTGACGCTTTCGCGCAGGTTGGCAAAGCGGCGCAGGTTCAGGCCCACCGCCAGCAGGATCGAGGCGACCAGCGACACGATGATCGCCCAGATGCCCGCGACGGAGGACAGGGTCGTCTCTCCGTATTGCGGTTCGGCCAGATAGTCGGCGGTGATGTTGGGAAAGACGAACCAGGTCAGGACCGCGTTCAGCACGATCACCGACACGACCGGCAGGATCGCCAGCGCGAAGGGCGGCAGGTCCGCGTCCTCGGGCAGCGTTGCGTCTGCGGCGGTGACGGGGTGATCGCCATAGCCCTCGGCGCCAGCCAAGCGCGCGCGGCGGTTCAGCCACATCGTGCCCCCCGCCAGCATGATGATCCCGGCCAGGGTGCCCAGCATCGGCGCCGCAAAGACGTTGGTGCCGAAGAACGGCATCGGAATGGCGTTCTGGATCGCGGGCGTGCCCGGAAAGGCGGTCATGGTGAAGGTGAACGACCCAAGCGCGATGGCCGCGGGCAGCAGGCGCTTGGGGATGTCGGCGCGGCGGAACAGCGCGTTGGCGATGGGATAGACCGCAAAGGCCACCACGAACAGCGACACCCCGCCAAAGGTCAGCACCCCGCAGGACAGCACCACCGCCAGGACCGCGCGCTGCGCACCCAGCCTGTCGACGATCCATTCGGCGATGGACCGCGCGGCGCCGCTGTCGGCCATGACCTTGCCAAAGATCGCGCCCAGCAGGAACAGCGGGAAATAGGTGATGACATAGCCGCCAAGCGAATTCATGAAGACCTGGGTATAGGTCGCCAGGATCGGCAGATCCCCCGACATCACCACCGCCAGCAGCGCCAGCAGCGGCGCAAGGATCAGCACGTTGATGCCGCGATAGGCCAGATACATCAGCAGTATCAGCGACAGAAATATTCCCAGCAGACCCATGCGGCGTCCCTCCCCCAGTTGTGTCGGGGCGCATGGTCTCATGCACGGGATGCGCTGCGCAAGATGCTGCAGTGCAGAAAATGACCGGATGCACGGGGAAAGGTGGTACCGCCTACCCGTCTCGAACGGGTGACCTCTAGATCCACAATCTAGCGCTCTAACCAACTGAGCTAAGGCGGCACAGGGCGGTTCTTTAGCCCCGTGCCCGCGTGGTTGCAAGCCCCGCTTGCCGTGAAATTGCGTCCGGGATACAGAAAGTTTCACCGCGAAAGGACAAGCCATGGGCATCAACAGCGAAAGCGACATCACCGCGAACATCCAGATCGGTCCGACCGACCTTGGCATGGTGCGGATCTATGTGCAGGGAGAGGGCGTCGACCTGCCGATGGATTTCGACCCCGAGGAGGCCACCGAGATCGCCGAGGAGCTGATGGCCGCCGCCGAGGCCGCACGCGCCATGGGCCAGGGCGGCAAGCCTAAGAAGCCCCGGCGATAAGCGCCTCGGGGTCGCACAGCACCTGCAGACGCAGGGCCGCGGCCCGCGCAAAGTCGCGCTGCACCTTGGTGCGGCGCGGACCGGACAGGCGATGTTCGGGGGCCATGCGGGTGATCTCGGCGCCAAAGGCGTCGGCGTGGATCAGGCCCGTCCCCTCGGGCAGCAGGTCGGTCGGGAAATCGCAGTCGACCGCCCAGAAATAGCGGTCGCACCAGTCCAGATAGCCCTGCCACTTGCGGTCGGCCTGAAAATCAGCGCGACAGCTTTTGCATTCGACCACCCACAGCTCTCCCTTGGGGCCAAGGCTGATCAGGTCGACGCGCAGGCCGCGGACGGGGGTGAATTCGGTCAGCACCGCATGGTCAAGACTGCGCAGCAGGCGCCCCGTGCCGCGCGCGAGGCGCTGGCCGGGCATGGCGGGCAAGGGAGACAGGTCGGACATGCGCGCAGGATAGAACGCAAGCGGAACGCCCGCAAGCCGCCTTGCCGCCCCCGCGCCCCCCGTATAGCGTCCGCCCGCATATCGCCAAAGGAGAGCATCATGACCGATATCAAGCGTCTGGAAACCGGCCCGCGGATGAGCCAGGCGGTCATCGCCAACGGCTTCGTCTTTCTGGCAGGCCAGGTCGGAGAGCCGGGCACTTCGGTCACGGACCAGACCACCGCGATCCTGGGCCAGATCGACGCGCTGCTGGCGCAGGCCGGCACCGACAAGACCCGCATCGTGTCCGCCCAGATCTGGATGGCCGACATGGCGCAATTCGCCGAAATGAACGCGGTCTGGGATGCCTGGGTGCCCCAAGGCCACGCGCCTGCCCGCGCCACCGGCGAATCCGCGCTGGCGACCCCTGATTATTCGGTCGAGATCATCGTCACCGCGGTCCTGTGATCGCCTGAAGAACAGAGCGCGCCGCGCGCAGGCCCGGCGCCTCTCCTCCCTTGCCCAAGCGGTCCATGGTCAGGTCCATGGCGTCCAGTTGGGCGCCCCGCTGCACGCGGTTTTCCAGCGCGTCCTGCAAGGCCTGGGCCAAGGGGCCGGGCTGGCATCGGCTGCCCAGGAACTCCGGCACGGCGCGGGTGTCGCTGACCAGATTGACCAGCGTCACGGTATCGGTGCGCAGCAGCGCCCCCACGATCAGCCGCGACAACGGCGCCATGTCATAGCCGATGACCATCGGGATGCGGTTCGCCGCCAGCTCCAGGCTGACGGTGCCCGACGCGGCTAAGGCCAGATCTGCCGCGGCGAAGGCCGCGCGTTTTTCATCCGGCTCCTCGATCACGATGGGGGCGGTGGGCCAGCGGCGGGTCATGTCGCGGATCATGCCCGACACCCCCGGCACCGTGGGCAGGACGACGCGAATCTCTGGCACGCGGTCGCGCAGGCGGATCAGCGCCTCGTCGAAACGCGGGCCAAGGCGGGTGACCTCTCCGCGGCGCGAACCGGGCAGGCACAGGATCACCGGCGCGTCGGCGGCGATGCCGTGGGCGTTGCGGAACAGCTGCGCCTCGTCCGGACCGGCCACGTCGGCGGTCGCGACGGGATGACCCACGAAATCGCAGGTCATGCCCGCAGCCCGCATCAGCGGCGGCTCGAACGGCAGGATCGCCAGCACATGGTCGATCACCTGTGCCATCTTCAGTGCCCGCCCCGGCCGCCAGGCCCAGACAGACGGCGCGACGTAATGCACCGTGCGCAGATCGGGACGCTGCGCCCGGACCAGCCGCGCGACGCGCAGGCCGAAATCGGGGCTGTCGATGGTGATCAGGACGTCGGGGGCGGCATCGATCACCGCCTGCGCGGTCTGTGCGATGCGGCGTTTCAGGTGGCGGTATTTCGGCAGAACCTCCCAGATGCCCATGATCGACAGCTCGTCCATGGGAAACAGGCTGCTCAGGCCAAGAGGTGTCATCGCGGGGCCGCCGACGCCCAGAAACTCCGCCTGCGGGTCAAGCTGGCGCAGGCCCGCCATCAACGCGGCGCCCAGTTGGTCGCCCGAAGCCTCGCCCGCGATCAGGAAATGACGCATGCCATGCCGCCTTGTTGCTGCCAAGTCATGGGTATTGGGGCCGACCCGAAAGGACCAGCCCTTTCAGTCGAGCGCGCCCGCCGCCCACAGGAACAGGCCCGCGGCTTGCGCACGGCGCACCATTTCCGGGCGGTCCAGCACGATCACCTGTCCCGCCGCCCAGGCAATGCCTGCCAGCCCGGCAGCCGCGGCCTGGTCGACCGTGTCGGGACCAATCGTCGGCAGGTCGATGCGCAGGTCCTGTTCAGGCTTGGGCGCCTTGTACAGCACGCCGCGGGCACCCGTAGCGTTCGGGCGCAGATCGGCATGGCGCGCGGCGAAATCCAGCATCGCGGCAGTGCCGGGCAGCGTTTCCAGCGCCAGACACAGGCCCTGCGCAACGACTGCGCCCTGACCTAGGTCCAGCGGGCCGGTCTGAGACAGGATCTGCGCGGCGCAGGCCGTGTCCTTGCGATCGGCATCGGTGGGTGTGCCAATCAGAACCCCTTCGGACGGGATGAGTTCAGGCGCAATTTCTGATATGGAACATATGGAAAGATCATTTTCCTCGAAGATCTCAAGGACGGTGCGCAGGGCCGCGTCGTCGCCCGACTGCATGGCGGTCAGGATGCGCGGGACCAGTTGCGCGGTGCGCGGATCGAACGCCTCGGGGTCCAGGCGCGGGCGGCGGATCGCGCCGGCAAAGACCACGCGCGTCACGCCCTTGGCGTGCAGGTCATCCAGAAACGGCACCAGCCGTTCCAGCTGAAAGGTCGTTGCGGTCAGGCCGTCCGGGGCAAAGCCCTGCAGCGCGAAGACCAGCGGATCGTCCAGGCAGGCGGCGACGGCCGGGGCAAGGGCGCCCTGCCCCGCGATGATGGCGATCCGGCTCATTCGGGCTTGGGCGCCAGGAAGCTGCGGTCCGACGGGCCGAGGATGAAATCCAGCACGTCGCGTTCCATGCCGGTCACCTGCGCCTCGGCGCGGGTGCGGGCGGTGTCGCGGAAGGACCCGCGACCCAGATCGCCCAGCAGCGCGCGCAGGGCGGCGATATCCGCGCGGGTCGCGCCGCGACGCTTCAGCCCAATCAGGTTCAGACCGTCCAGATGCCCGCGCGGACCCTGAACCAGGCCATAGGGGATCACGTCGGCGGTCACCATCGTCACGGCGCCGATCATCGCGCCACGGCCGATGCGGACCCATTGATGCACGCCCGACAGCCCGCCCACGATCACGTCATCCTCCAGCACGCAATGGCCGGCGATGGCCACGCTGTTGGCCAGGATCACCCTGTCGCCGATGCGGCAGTCGTGGCCGACATGGCTGGAGGCCATGAACAACCCGTCATCGCCCACCACGGTCTCGCTGCCACCGCCTGCGGTGCCGGGGTTCATCGTCACGTATTCGCGGATGCGGTTGCGCGCGCCGATCTGCAGGCGGACATCCTCGCCCTTGAACTTCAGGTCCTGGGGGACCTCTCCGATGCTGGCGAACGGAAAGATCACCGTCCCCTCGCCCACCGATGTGTCGCCTGTGACGACGACATGGGATTTCAGCTCCACCCCGTCCGCCAGCCGGACCTTGGGTCCGACCACGCAGAACGGGCCGATGCGGACGCCTGCGCCGATCTCGGCGCCGGGTTCGATCACGGCCGAAGGGTGGATCAGGGCATCAGCCATCCTTGCGGGCCATCATCGCGGTGTATTCCGCCGATGCGCACAGCTGGCCGTCGACCATGGCCTTGCCCTCGAACTTCCAGATCTTGCCGCCGCCGCGGATGGCGCGGCAATGCAGTTCCAGCACGTCGCCCGGAACGACCATGCGGCGGAACTTGCAGTTGTCGATGCCCATGAAATAGGTCTGCATTTCCTCGTCGATGACGTTCATGCTGATGCCCACGACGACGGCTGCGGTCTGGGCCATCGCCTCGATGATGGTCACGCCGGGCATGATCGGGTGGTTGGGGAAATGGCCCTGAAAATGCGGCTCGTTGGCGGTGACGTTCTTGATGCCGACCGCGCCTTCGAACGGAACGATGTCGCGCACCTTGTCGATGAACAGGAAGGGATAGCGGTGCGGGATGATCCGCTTGATCAGCGACAGGTCAGCCTCGGTATAGGGGGCGGGATTGCGCGTGTCGTCAGCCATTTGCGTTCCTTGAGACGGTTTCGTCGGGGTTACCAACCGGGGGGCCGGATGGCAAGCGGGTCAGGCGGGACGGCGCCGCCCCTCGGCCAGCCAGCCGGTCAGGATCAATCCCGCGATCAGCGCCAGCCACGCCCACCCGGGCAGTAGCGGCCGGCGGTCCAGGCCGGTGACGGTCGCGGCATCGCGCGGGGTCACGCCGATCCAGGGGCCGCCCAAGCCGTCGCCGCTGGCAGCCCGGCCCGCGCGCGTCTGGCGCAGGTCCGGCACGCCGTCCGACAGGCGCTGGACCGAACCGCCGCTGGCCTCGACCAGCGGCGCCAGCAGGGGCGCGTCGGCCACGGTTTCCTCGAATTCGCGGGGGGCTGCAGGGCCGAGGGCCAGCACACGGCGCATGTCGCCATCGGCCAGACGGTACAGCCCGGGTTCGGGCGCGGTCCAATCGGCGACGAAGCGGCCCGGCCCGTCGGCGGCCAGCGGAACCTGGGTCACGGTGCCGTCGGGGCCTGTCACCTGCAGCGGCCCGGCGCCGTCCTGCATGGTGCGGCGGGTGAACCGCACGGCCAGCCCGTCGCTGACATCGGCCAGCAGGGCCTCCTCCTCCAGTTCCGGCTCCTTCATCGACCAGTGGGCGATGCGGCGCAGCAGCTCCAGCTGCGGGCCGCCCCCTTCGAAGCCGCGCCCCCACAGCCAGACCTGGTCAGAGGTCAACAGCGCCACACGCCCCTCTCCGACCCGGTCCAGGATCAGCAGGGGCTTGTCCTCGGCCCCGGTCATGGCGACTTGGGCGTCGCCGGTGGGCGTCACCTCGGACATGCGCAGCCAGCGGCCCCAATCGGGGGCGTCGGGGTCAGGACCGCCAAGACCCGCGGTCACCGGATGGCGCCGGCCGTCATCGGTCAGACGCGGCAGGAACGGCTGTTCGATCACCCGTCCCGTCGGCTGCGCGGGCAGGATCGGCCCCAGGGGTGACAGGTGCAGGCTTTCGACCGATGCCATCTCGGGGCCCGCCGACACAAGGATCGCACCGCCCTCTTCGACGTAACGCGCGATGTTCATGTAGTATTCAGGCGGCAGGATGCCCCGAACGCTGTAGCGGTCAAAGATGATCAGGTCGAAATCGTCGATCCGTTCCAGAAACAGTTCCCGCGTCGGAAAGGCGATCAGCGACAGCTCGTCCACCGGGACACCGTCGAATTTGTCTGGCGGCCGCAGGATGGTGAAATGGATCAGATCGACGGCCGCATCCGATTTCAGCAGGTTGCGCCAGGTGCGCTCGCCCGCATGCGGCTCGCCCGATACCAGCAGCACGCGCAGGCGGTCACGCACGCCGTTGATGCTGATCGCCGCGGCATTGTTGCGGTCGGTCAGTTCGCCCGGCGCATCGTCCAGTGCGATCTGCACGACGTTCTGGCCGGCATGGCCAGGCGTCACCGGCAGGGACAGGCTGGTGTTCAGGGGCACGGCGACGGTCTGTTCGTCCTCTCCGTCCACGGACAGGCGCAGGTTCACGCTGCCGGTACGGCTTTCGTCAGGCACGGTGCCCTGATCCTCGACGCGCAGACGGATGGTGACCTCCTGCCCGATCAGGCCAAAGGCCGGGGCCTCCTCGATCACCAGGCGGCGGTCCCAGTCCTGCGGTTGTCCGGTCAGCAGCACGTGCAGCGGCGCCGCCAGCCCTTGAGGCAGCATCTGCGCGTCATGCAGGCGGCCGTCGGTGACGGCGATGACGCCAGCCAGACGGGCCTCGGGTTCGGCGGCAATGGCACGCGACACGGCGGTGGCCAAGGCCGTGCCATCGTCGCTGTCGGCCACCGTCACGCGGCGCAGGTCGGTGCCGGGCAGCGCGGCGATGCCCGCGGACAGGTCGTCCACGGCCTGATCGACCTGCGCGCCCCGCCCCGGCAGGGCCTGGCTGGCCGACCGGTCGTCCAGCAGGATCACGATGTCGGACAGGGCCGCGCGGGTGCCCAGTTCCAGCGCGGGCCCGGCCAGCGCCAGCGCCGCGGCCAGCCCCGCAAGACCACGCCACGCCCAGCCCTGCAGCCCGCGCCACAGCGCAAAGCCCGCGACCAGGACAGCCAGCACGGCCAGCGTGCCGATGGCCCACCACGCAAGGCCGGGTCGAACCGCAGCTGGGTCAGGGATGTCATGGGGCCAGGATCTCCTCGGTCCGCAGGCGGTCCAGCAGGGCGGGCACATGCACCTGGTCGGATTTGTAGTTGCCGGTCAGCACGTACATGATCAGGTTCACGCCGAAACGGGATGCCATCTCTCGCTGGCGGTCACCCTCCCAACCCTGCCCGATCGGAAAGGCGGCATAGCCGTCGGCGTTCACGGCCCAGGCCTCGGCCCAGGAATTGCCGCCGATGATGACCGGGGTGACGCCATCGTTCAGCTGACGAAAGGGGACACCGGCCTCGGCTTCGGCGGCGACGGTCGGGGCCTCGGCCCAGACCGGGTTGCCCTGCCAGCGGCCCGGAAAGTCGTCCAGCAGGTAGAATGTCCGCGTCAGGACGTGATCGTCGGGAATGGGCGCCAGCGGCGGGATGTCCAACGGCGCGGCCAGACGGCGCAGCGCCTGCGACATGTCGGGCCCGCCGACGCCCGCGATGTCGCCGTCGCGGGTGTCGAACAGGATCATCCCCCCGGACCGCAGGAACGCGTTCAGACGCAGATAGGCCTGCGGTCCCGGCGCGGGCTGCGCGTCGGTGATGGGCCAGTAGAGGAATGTCAGCAGCGACAGGTCGTCCTGATCCAGGTCGATGCCGATAGGCTGTCCCGGCTCGACCGATGTGCGGCTGCGCAGGGCCTGCGACAGCCCGGCCAACCCCTGTTCCGAGGCTTGGTCGATGCGCGTATCGCCCGTCACGACATAGGCCAGCGCCACGTCGGCCGCGGCCCGCATCAGGTCGGGGTCCATATCCTGCGCCTGTGCCCGCGGTCCGGGCAGCAGCGCCAAGGCCAGCGCGACCGCGGCCAGCGCGCCCCGCCGACGTCCGCGGCCAAGCCAGGCCGACCCGATCGCATCCAGCGCCAGCAGCAGCGCCACCGCCGCCAGCAGCGCGCCCTTGAGGTCGCGGCCCGGTGTCGCGGCGACGGTTTCGACCGTGGCGCCGGGCCATGTCGCCCGCACGAAGGGGCCGCCCGCGTTCAGCGCCTGGCGCCGTTCGCCCGCCGCATAGATGCCCGCGGGTCGGTCCGGACCCGGCCCCTGCGCCAGATCGGCAGCGGGCACCGGGGACAGGCCCTGGGCGTCGGCCGGGCGCCGAACCCGTCCAGCATGGCCTCGGGCGTCCAGAAGGGTTGGGTAATGTCCTCGGTCGCGGCCTCGGTCGGGGACAGGCGGGCGGTGGCGACAAGGCGGTCCATCATCTGCAGGAACAGGCCCGACAGCGGCAGGTTCGACCATTCGGCATTGGCCGTGACGTGGATCAGCACCACCTGCCCCTGGCCAAGCCGGTCGCGGGTGATCAGCGGGGTGTTATCCGACAGCGACGCGATGGTGCGCCCGGCCAGATCGGGCGCAGGTTGCGCCATCAGCTGCGCGCGCACGGTCACGTCGTCCGGGATGGGCAGGCCCGCAAAGGCCCGTCATCCGGGAACGGCGCCAGTCCGCGCGGGTCACCCCAGGACAGCGCGCCGCCGATGTCGCGCCCGCCCTGGCGCAGCGCCACGGGCAGCAGCGGTTCTTCGGCCAGGCGGTCGTATCCTGCCATGCGCGGCCCCGCAAAGCGGATCAGCAAGCCGCCTTCAGCCACCCACTGCGTCAGGTCCAGCGTTTCGGCCAGCTGCACCTGATCGGCCAGCACGATCACGTCGGGCGCGGTGTCCAGCACGTCGCCAAGCGCGCCCTCGACCAGGTCGGTGCCGGGGGCCAGCGCCTGACGCAGGTAATGGGTCTGGGCCAGCAGCTGCTGCCCCTCGGCCAGCGGGTCGCCCACAAGGGCCACCTTGCGCCGGCGCACGCGGTCGTCGGCCAGAACGACCGCGCCGGCATGGGTCTCGGCCTGGATCTGAAAGCGGGTGATGCGGTTGCGCAGTTCGGGCGGCAGGTCGATGGCCACGGGGCGGACGGTCAGGCCGTCGGCATCGGTCGCATCGCCGGGTGTCAGGCTGGCCAGCGCACGCTCGATCCCTTGGGGGTCGGGGCCGATGGCCTGGATCGCTGGGGCCGCGTTATCGACCGCGGTCAGCGTCAGCGACGGCGTATCGCCCGCCGCCAGCGCCAGCGTC
>NZ_BBPH01000003.1 GCF_000787695.1 Paracoccus sp. PAMC 22219
CTCCTCGCGCAGCGGCGGCAGGGCCTCCTCCGCAGCGGCTCGGCGCGCCTGCGCGACCCCGGATGCGGCACCGGCGTCGGACGCCGCGCGGATCGCCAGCGCCAGCGCCTGCGCGGCGGCCAGACGCGCGGCCTCGGGCCTCGGCCCACTCGACGGTACAACAGCACGCCTTCGGCCAGGCGCAGGGCGGCGCCGATCTCGCGGTACCTGGCCGCGGCGCGCGCCTGCCGGGACAGCGTCGCGGCCTGGGCGGTCAGCTGGTCCAGCGTATCGTCGACGCGCAGCAGATTGCCCTCGGCCCCATTCAGCTTCAACTCTGCCTCGTGGCGGCGCGCATACAGCCCCGAGATCCCGGCCGCCTCCTCCAGGATGCGGCGGCGCGACTTGGGCTTGGCGCTGATCAGCGCGCTGATCTGACCCTGGCGCACCAGTGCCGGGCTGTGCGCCCCGGTCGAGGCGTCCGCGAACAGCATCTGCACGTCGCGCGCCCGCACGTCCTTGCCGGCGATCTTGTAGGCGCTGCCCGCGTCGCGGGTGATGCGGCGGGTGATGTCGAACTGGTCGTCCTCGTTGAAGCCCGCGGGCGCAAGACGGTCGCGGTTGTCGACGCTCAGCGAAACCTCGGCATGGGCACGGGCATTGCGACGCGTGGTGCCGGCAAAGATCACGTCCTCCATCCCGTCGCCGCGCATGGCGGTCGGGCGGTTCTCGCCCATGACCCAACGCAGCGCCTCCAGCAGGTTGGACTTGCCGCAACCGTTGGGACCGACCACGCCCGTCAGCCCCTCGCGGATGACCAGATCGGTCGGGTCCACGAAGCTCTTGAAGCCGTTCAGTCGCAGGCGGTCAAAGCGCAAGGGGTCGGATCCAGATTCGAAAGGGCTGGCGGATTGTCCATCCGCAGGGGGCACAAGTCAACCGGACCGCAAGATGTCGCCCCGCGCGGATACTTATCCACAAGATGCGCGGCAACGGCACTGGCGCGATGGGGGTCCGCCCGCTAGTCTTGCGGGATGATCCGCAGCCTCGCCATCATCCTGACATTCCAGCTGGTCGGAGAGATCACGTCGCGTGGCCTGGGCCTGCCCCTGCCCGGCCCGGTGGTGGGGCTGATCGCCATGGTCGCGGCCTTCATCCTCCGCCCTGATTTGGCGGAGGCGATCCGCCCGACGGCGACCGGTCTGCTGGCGCATCTGTCACTGTTTTTTGTCCCCGCAGGCGTGGGAATCGTGGCGCATTGGGATCTGCTGCGCGAACAGGGGCTGGGCCTGGCCGCGGCCCTGACCGGTTCGACCCTGCTGGCCATCGCGGCGGGGGCCTGGGCATTCACCGCCGTGGCTCGCCTGACCGGATCGGAAGAACGCGCCGCGCTGAGGGATCAGGGGCGTGAGTGATCCGGTCCTGATCTGGTCCTATCTTGCGCAGGAGCCGCTGCTGTGGCTGACGGCCACGCTGGTCGCGTATCTGGCAGGCGACGCGCTGTCGCGCAGGCTGGGTCGCGCCAGCTGGGCGAACCCCGTGCTGATCGCGGTGATCCTGCTGGCCGTGCTGCTGGGGCTGACAGGCACCGACTACGCCACCTATTTCGACGGCGCGCAGTTCGTGCACTTCATGCTGGGCCCGGCCACCGTGGCGCTGGCGCTGCCGCTTTATGACAACCTGCCGCGCGTGCGGCGCGCGGCCTGGCCGATGCTGGCGGGGCTGCTGGCGGGATCGGGCGTGGCGGTCGTATCAGCGCTGCTGATCGCGCGGGCCTCGGGATCCAGGGGTCGGTGCTGGCGTCGCTGGCACCGAAATCCACGACCGCGCCCGTGGCCATCGGCATCGCCGAACAGCTGGGCGGCCAGCCCACCCTGACCGCAGCACTGGTTCTGCTGACGGGCATCTTCGGCGCGATGGTGGTGACGCCCCTGCTGAACGTGATGAAGATCCGCGACTGGCGCGCGCGCGGGTTCGCGGTGGGCGTCGCGGCGCATGGCATCGGCACCGCGCGGGCGTTTCAGGTGAACGCCACGGCGGGCGCGTTTTCGGGCATCGGCATGGGGCTGAACGCCGTGCTGACGGCGATCATCGCCCCGCTGGCCTTGCGCCTGTTCGGCGGCTGAGCGCTTTCGGGTATTTGGACAACGAAGAAATCCACGTCTCCGTTGTCCAAATACCCATCGCACCGGCCACGGCCCGGCGGTCAGCCTGATTTCGGGCGGAACGCCTGGATCCGTGCAGGGTCAGTCTCGATGCGCGCGGCGCCCATCAGGTCCAGGCAATAGGGCACGGCGGCAAAGATCGCATCCAGACAGGTCGCGATGGCCGACGGTTTGCCGGGAATCGTGATGATCAGGGTCCGCCCGCGGATCGCCGCGGTCTGGCGGGACAGGATCGCGGTGGGCACCTCGCGCAGCGATGCGCGGCGCATCTCTTCTCCGAAACCGGGCAGTTCCTTGTCCATGATGTCAGCCACAGCCTCGGGGGTCAGGTCGCGCGGTGCGGGACCGGTGCCGCCGGTGACCAGGATCAGGTCCGTGCCCCCGTCGGCCAGGTCGCGCAGCGTGGCGGCCACGATCTCGCGCCCGTCCGGGACGATGTGGCGGTCGATTTCCGTCGGCGAGGTAATCACGCCGCGCAGCCAGTCCTCGGCGCCCGGGCCGCCCTTGTCCTCGTACTCGCCCCGCGACGCGCGGTCGCTGACAGTGACGATGGCGATGCGGGCGGCCCCGGCGGTCATTTCGCGACCCGCGCGTTGCGGTTGGCGATCAGCTTCAGGCGCAGCGCGTTCAGGCGGATGAAGCCCGCCGCATCCTTCTGGTCATAGGCGCCGGCGTCGTCCTCGAAGGTCACATGCGCCTCGCTGTAGAGCGAATGCTCCGACCAGCGACCGACGCAGGTCGCCATGCCCTTGTAGAGCTTCAACCGCACGGTGCCGGTCACATGCTCCTGCGACTTGTCGATCAAGGCCTGCAGCATTTCGCGCTCGGGGCTGAACCAGAAGCCGTTATAGATCAGCTCGGCGTAACGCGGCATGATCGAATCCTTCAGGTGGCCCGCGCCGCTGTCCAGCGTGATCTGCTCGATGCCGCGATGGGCCTCCAGCAGCACCGTGCCGCCCGGCGTCTCGTAGATGCCGCGCGATTTCATGCCGACAAAACGGTTCTCGACGAAATCCAGGCGCCCGATGCCGTGCGCGCCGCCCAGCTCGTTCAGCTTGGTCAGGATCGTGGCGGGCGACATGGCCTCGCCGTTGATCGCGACCGCGTCACCCTTCTCGAAGGTCACCTCGATGAATTCGGGCGTGTCGGGCGCATCCTCGGGGTTCACGGTGCGCTGATAGACATAGTCGGGCGCGGCCACGGCCGGATCTTCCAGTGCCTTGCCCTCGGACGACGTGTGCAGCAGGTTCGCGTCCACGCTGAACGGCGCCTCGCCGCGCTTGTCCTTGGCGATCGGGATCTGGTTCTTTTCCGCGAACTCGATCAGCTTGGTGCGGCTGGTCAGGTCCCATTCGCGCCACGGCGCGATCACCTTGATCGACGGGTCCAGCGCATAGGCCGACAGCTCGAACCGGACCTGGTCGTTGCCCTTGCCGGTCGCGCCATGCGCCACCGCATCGGCACCGTTCTCCTGCGCGATCCGCACCAGATGCTGGGAGATCAGCGGCCGCGCGATGGACGTGCCCAGCAGGTACAGCCCTTCGTACAGCGCATTGGCCCGGAACATCGGGAAGACGAAATCACGCACGAATTCCTCTCGCACGTCGATGATGTGGATGTTCTCGGCCGCGATCCCCAGCATCAGCGCCTTTTCGCGCGCGGGCTCCAGCTCCTCGCCCTGGCCCAGATCGGCGGTGAAGGTGATCACCTCGCAGCCGTATTCGGTCTGCAGCCATTTCAGGATGATCGAGGTATCAAGCCCCCCGGAATAGGCGAGGACGACTTTTTTCGGCGCGTCGGACATGCGGTTAACCCTTCGTCGAAGTTTCAGCGGGAATACGGCGATTTCCGCGTTGTCACAAGGGTTCGGGGGCGAATACCGTCTGCGCGATTTCAAACGGGTGATTTGATGCTGGCATTTCGTCTTTTGCGCCACGCGCTGTGGCAATTATGGGGCAATCGCGTCGCGACGCTGAGGTTGTCGCTGGTACCCGGATTGGTCTGGTTGGCCTTCGGTGCGGGCCCGATGCTTGTGTTTGGCGAACCCCAATTGCGCGTCGCCGGCGACGATGCTGCCGTTCTTGTGGCAGTTGGGCTGCTGGCGATGGTGCTGTATGTCGTGATGGCCGTTGCGTGGCACCGGCACGTCCTGCTGGACGAACCCGCGCGCCTGCGTGCCGCCGGGCGCGGGCGGCAGGTGCTGGGCTATCTTGGCCGCGTCCTGCTGATCATGCTTGCACTGGTGCCGGCGCTGATCGGCGCGATCCTGTTGATGCATCTGCTGGTGACCATCGCCATCCAGTCAGGGGGGCTGCCGATCTGGCTGCAGGCCATCGCATCTGTCGTCGGCGTGGTGCTGACGGCGCTGATGCTGCGTCTTCTGACGGCCCTGCCCGGCGCTTCGGTTCGACATCCCCGACCCTTTGGCGCGGCATGGGCCGCGACAAAGGGGCGGGTGCCGACGTTTCTGCTGCTCGCCGTGGTGGTGGTCGTGGGACAGACATTGCTTCCGCATGCGATCAGCATTGTCGCGACGATGTCGATCACGTTGGCGGTCCTTCTTCAGGTCCTGCTCTCCTGGCTTGGTGCGCTGATCATGCTCTCGCTGATCACCACCCTCTGGGGTCACTTCGTCGAGGGGCGTGCGCTGCGCTGACCGCTTGCCAACAGGCGCGTTTCGCGGCATGGGCGGGGCATGGAAAACTTTGTCGCCTCCGTCCGTCTGGCCGAGGCCGCGCTTCGCGACCTGTTCGAGCCCACGCCCCTGCAACGCAACGACCACCTGTCGGCGAAATACGGCGCCGACATCTGGCTCAAGCGCGAGGATCTGACCCCCGTGCGCAGCTACAAGCTGCGCGGGGCATTCAATGCGATGCGCAAGCTGGTGCAACCCGGCGCGCCCGGCCATTTCGTCTGCGCCAGTGCCGGCAACCATGCGCAGGGCGTGGCCTATGCCTGCCGCCATTTCGGCGCGCGCGGCACGATCTTCATGCCGATCACCACGCCGGGGCAAAAGATCGACAAGACCCGCATGTTCGGCGGCGACGCGATCGAGATCGTGCTGAAGGGCGACTATTTCGACCAGACCCTGGCCGCGGCCCAGGCGTTCTGCACCGAACAGGGCGCGCAGTTCCTGTCGCCCTTTGATGCGCCCGACGTGATCGAGGGGCAGGCCACCGTCGGTCTGGAAATGCTGGCCCAGTTGGGCCGCGCACCTGATCTGGTCGTGCTGCCGGTGGGCGGGGGCGGCCTGTCCGCCGGCGTCACCAAGCTGCTTGCGACCGAGGCACCGGGCACCCGCTTTGCCTTTGCCGAACCCTTGGGCGGCGCCAGCCTCAAGGCCGCGCTGCAGGCGGGCGCCCCCGTGGCGCTGCCGGCGGTGGACAGCTTTGTCGACGGCGCGGCGGTCGCGCGCATCGGCGCCCTGCCCTTCGAGGCGTTGCAGCGGTTCACCCCCGCCGACGTCTATCTGGCCCCCGAAGACCGCATCTGCCGCACCATGCTGGAGATGCTGAACACCGAGGGCGTGGTGCTGGAACCCGCGGGCGCGCTGGCGCTGGATGTACTGGGCGATCTGGGCGATCTGACCGGCAAGACCGTCGTCGCGGTCTGTTCGGGCGGCAATTTCGATTTCGAACGCCTGCCCGAGGTCAAGGAGCGCGCCCAGCGGTTCCAGGGCGTGAAGAAGTATTTCGTCCTGCGCATGCCGCAGCGCCCCGGCGCGCTGCGCGATTTCCTGGACCTGCTGGGTCCGAACGACGACATCGCGCGGTTCGAATACCTCAAGAAATCGGCCCGGAACTTCGGTTCGGTGCTGATCGGGATCGAGACGTCGGACCCGGCCAACCTGATCACGCTGATGGCGCGTCTGGACAAGTCCGGGTTTGCCTATCGCGACATCACCAATGACGGGATCCTGTCCGAACTGCTGGTCTGATCAGGACGCCTGCGCGGTCGCATGGCCGCCGTGGTCACTGTCCATGACATGCGGCAGATCGCGCAGGAACAGCTGCTTGGTATGCCCGAAACTGGCGCGCAGCGCCGCCGGCCCCAGGGCGGTCTGATCGCCGCGCGCCAACTGCTGTTCGGCGCGCAGGCAGTGGGCGCAGAATTCGGTGAAACCGATGTTCAGGGCCAGCCCGCGCAGCAGGTGCAGATCCTCGGCCAGGTGCAGGGTACGACTGTCCAGCGCGAACAGAT
The DNA here is from genome assembly GCF_000787695.1 of Paracoccus sp. PAMC 22219. Lineage (GTDB taxonomy): Bacteria > Pseudomonadota > Alphaproteobacteria > Rhodobacterales > Rhodobacteraceae > Paracoccus. The sequence goes on from NZ_BBPH01000003.1 coordinate 6,345, forward strand.
GCGCCTCGATCTCGACCAGGATCATGTCGATGATGGGGGACAATTCGTCAGGGCCCAGCTCGTCGCGCAGTTCGATCACGCGGTTCCAATCGATCATTTCCCAAACCCTTCGAATCGCTGACATGCCCTTGTCTAGCGCGGCCCGGTTGCGAAAAGTTTAACCGCGGAGAACGGGGCGGTTTACCCGAAATTTACGACCGGGGCCGTAAGCATGGTCCCATGACAGCCGCGAATCGCCCCTCCTCCATGTCCGACACGGCCCCGCCCAAGCAAAAGCGGCTGGTGCTGCTGGTCGATGACAGTGCCGCACAGCGCAGCCTTCTGGCCCGGCTGCTGAAACGCGGCGGCTATGACGTGATCGAGGCCGCCAACGGGGTCGAGGCGCTGCAGCTGTGCGAACGGCTGGTGCCGGACCTGGTCCTGTCGGACTGGGTGATGCCGGAGATGACCGGGCTGCAGTTCTGCGCGGCCTTCCGCCAGCTGTCACGCCCGAACTATGGCTATTTCGTGCTGCTGACGTCGAATGCCGACGCCCATGCCATCACCGAGGGGTTGCAGGCCGGGGCCGACGACTTCCTGACCAAGCCTGTCGCGCCCCAGGAACTGCTGGCGCGCCTGGCCGCCGGCGAACGCATCCTGCGCATCGAGGAGGAGCTGCGCGCCAGCAACACCCAGCTGCGGCTGGCCCTGTCGCAGCTGTCGGAAACCCAGGCCGCGATGGAACGCGACCTGCGCGAGGCGCGCAAGCTGCAGCAGGGGCTGGTGCGCGAACGCTCCGGGCGGTTCGGCCAGATCGAGATCAGCCTGCTGCTGCGCCCGGCGGGCCATATCGGCGGCGACCTTGTGGGGTTCTTTCCCATCGGCGACGACCGGCTTGGCCTCTATGCGCTGGACGTGTCGGGCCATGGGGTGACGGCGGCGCTGCTGACGGCGCAGTTGTCGGTGCACCTGTCGGGATCGTCCGACCAGAACATCGCGCTGCGCGGCGCGCTTGGCGGGGCGGCGCGGGGGGTCCGGCGGCGCTGGCGCATTTCTTCAACACCATGATGCTGGAGGAGATGAACACCGACACCTACTTTACCATGATCTATGCCGAACTGAACCATATGACCGGGCACCTGCGCATGGTTCAGGCGGGCCACCCCCACCCCGCGCTGCAGCGGGCCGACGGCACGGTCACGCATCTGGGCGCGGGCGGCATGCCGATCGGCGTCTTTGAAAGCCCGCTGTTCGACGAGATCGACGTCACCCTGGGCCCCGGCGACCGCCTGCTGATCGCGTCGGACGGCATCACCGAGGCCACGACCCCGAACGGACGCCAGCTGGGCAATGACGGGCTGGAGGCGGTGATGCGCACCAACGCCTTCCTGAACGGGCATTCCTTCCTAGAATCGATGGCCTGGTCGGTGTCGGAATACTGCCGCGGCGAACGCCAGGACGACATGTCCGCGGTGCTGGTCGAATTCCGCGGGACCGGCAAGGTCATCCACCTGGACGACGGCTAGTGTCCCGCCAGCCACCCCGACAGCGCCGCCCGCGACCCCGGATCGGCCAGCGCGTCCAGCGCCTGCGCGGGCGTGATCCAATGCGCGCTGTGCCCCGGTTCGGTCGGCGGCGACAGGCGGCTGATCGGGCGGGCGACCCAGATCTGACAGCGCTTTTCGGCATGCATGTCGTAATCGGGCATGAAGCAGAACCGCCGATAGCTGCCCAGATAGCGCGCCGCGCCGATGGTCCAGCCGGTCTCCTCGGCCACCTCGCGGTGCAGGGCGGCCAAGGCATGCTCTCCGGGGTCGATGCCGCCGCCGGGCAGCTGGAATTCGGGTTCGGGCGCCTGCTGATGCGTCAGCAGGATGCGCCCGTCGCGCCACAGGATCGCATAGGCGCCGGGCCTGCGGCGATAGCGGGGTCCGGTCAGCGGCGGTTGTCCGAAACGCGGGATCATGGGGCACCTGTGTGATTGCCCGCCCCTGATAGCCCGGCCCGCGCGCGGCGGAAAGCGGCGTGCCCCTGCCCCCTTGGGATCGGCGGAAAATGCCTTATATTGGGCGCAACCGGGCGCGCAATGTCGGCGCCGACACCACCTCAAGGATCAATCATGAGCAAGATCAACCAGATAGCCTGGGACGACACCGTACTGCCCTTTCAGCTGGACCGCAGCTCCATCCGCGGCCGCGTGGTGCGCCTTGACGGCGTTCTGGACCATATCCTGTCGCGCCACGACTATCCGCCCGCCGTCAGCGCCATGGTCGCGGAAATCGCACTGCTGACCGCGCTGATCGGCCCGACCGTCAAGCTGCGCTGGAAGCTGAGCCTGCAGGTCCGTGGCAACGGCGCGATCCGCACGCTGGCCGCCGACTATTTCGCCCCCGAGGGCGAGGACAAGCCCGCCCGCATCCGGGCCTGGGCAAGCTTCGACGCCGACCGCCTGGACGCCCGCACCCCGTTCGAGCAGATCGGAGAGGGGTATTTCGCCATCCTGATCGACCAGGGACCGGGCAGCACCCCCTATCAGGGCATCACGCCGCTGACGGGTGGATCGCTGTCGGCCTGCGCGCAGACCTATTTCGCCCAGTCCGAACAGCTGCCGACGCGGTTCCAGCTGGCGTCGGGCAATTCGCGCCTGTCGGGACAGGACGCGCAATGGCGGGCCGGCGGCATGATGCTGCAGACCCTGCCAGGCGATCCGGCGCAACCGACCGACGGCGGCAGCGGCGAAGGCGGTCTGATCGAGGCGGCGGACATCCTGCAGGGTGCGGAATCCGAGAACTGGAACCGCGCCAACATCCTGCTGGACACGGTCGAGACGCTGGAGCTGATCGGCCCCACCGTCGGCCCGACCGACCTGCTGCTGCGCCTGTTCCACGAGGAAACCCCGCGAGTCTTTGACGCGCACCGGGTCGAATTCGGCTGTTCGTGCAATGCCGACCGGGTGCGGGGCACGCTGTCGATCTATTCGGCCAAGGACATCGCGCACATGACCACCCCGGAAGGGATCGTGACCGCCGATTGCCAGTTCTGCGGCGCGCATTACACCTTTGACCCGCAAAGCCTGGGGTTCGAGGCGACGGTGGATGCCGACGGCAACCCCCTGCCCCAGAGCGACAGCGACAAGGCGGCCGAGTGACGGACTGGTCCGAATCCCGCCTGCGCGACGCCCTGCGCCGCGCGGCGGACCCCAGTTCCGACTATGACCTGAACCCTGATGCCGCGCCGCCGGACACGCCCCTGCGCCCGGCGGGCGTGCTGGCGGCGTTTCGCGCCGATGACGGACGGCTGGTCCTGACCAAGCGCGCGTCGGGGCTGCGCCACCATCCCGGCCAGATCGCCCTGCCCGGCGGCAAGGTCGATCCGGGCGACACCGACGCCACCGCCGCCGCCCTGCGCGAGGCGCGCGAGGAGATCGGCCTGGACCCGGCCCAGGTGCGCGTGCTGGGCTGCCTGCCGCCGCACCGCACCGTCACCGGCTTTTCCGTGACCCCGGTCCTGGCCGTGATCGACGGCCCCTTTTCCCCGGTCCCCGAGGCCGGAGAGGTGCAGGAGGCGTTCGACCTGCCCTTTGCCCATATCGCCGACCCCGCCCGCTATCGGGTCGAACGGCGGCGTTGGCGCGGCGGCTGGCGCAGCTATCACGCGGCGCCGTTCGGGCCCTATTACCTGTGGGGCGCTACCGCGCGCATCCTGCTGGGTCTGGCACGGCGCCTATGACCCGGCTGCCCGCGCATGTGCTGGACGATGCGGCCCTGATCCGCGTGCTGGACGCGCTGCAGGCGCAGGGCGACCATGCCTATCTGGTGGGCGGTGCGGTGCGTAACGCGCTGCTGGGCCAGCCCATCGACGACATCGACATCGCCACCGACGCCCAGCCCGACCGCGTGATCCTGCTGGCGCAGGCCGCCGGTCTGCGCGCGGTGCCCACGGGCATCGACCACGGCACCGTGACGCTGATCGCCGACGGGCGCGGGTTCGAGGTGACGACCTTTCGCCGCGACGTCGACACCGACGGGCGCCACGCGGTGGTCGCGTTTTCCACCGACCTGGCGCAGGACGCGGCGCGGCGCGATTTCACCATGAACGCACTGTACGCGGGCTGCGACGGGGTGGTGATCGACCCGATGGGCGGGCTGCCCGATCTGACCGCCCGCCGCCTGCGTTTTGTCGGCGACCCCGATGCGCGGATCACCGAGGATTACCTGCGCATCCTGCGCTTCTTCCGGTTATGGCCCGCTATGGGCAACATGCCGACCCGGCCGCCGTGGCCGCCTGCGGCGCGCATCGCGACGGCCTGTCGCGCATCGCCCGCGAACGCATCGGGGCAGAGCTGAAAAAGCTGCTGGATGCGCCCGATCCCAGCCCGGCGGTCGCGTTGATGGACCGGACTGGCGTGCTGCAACAGCTGCTGCCCGGCGCCATCCCGCGCGCCTGCAGGCGCTGCTGGACGCAGAACCCGCGCCCGGCGGATGGTTGCGCCGGCTGGCGGCGCTTGGGCCCGCCCAGCCTGACCTACGCCTGTCGCGCGCCGATCAGCGCGCGCTGGCGGCCCTGCACCCGGCGCGCGGCTGGTCGCTGGACCGCGCGGCATGGCACCTGGGCGCGGATGCCGCGACCGACCACGCCGCCCTGATGGCCGCCGACGGCCACCCCCTGCCTCCCGACTGGCAGGCCCGCATCACGCGCGCGACCGCAGCCCCGCTGCCGGTCGGCGCCACCGATCTGGCCCCGCTGCAGGGTCCGGCCCTGGGCCGGGCGCTGAAGGCCGCCGAGGAGGCGTGGATCGCGTCGGCCTTTACCCTGCCCGCCCCTGCCCTGATCGACGCGGCCCGTTTGGCCGGGAAGGACGACGAATGAGCCTGCACACCCGCTTCGGCCGCATGGTCGACGCCTTTCGCCCGGCCGAAGGCGCGCCGCCTGCCACGCTGATGGCCTTTTTCCGCTGGTGCCTGTCGGGCGCCTGGCCGGGACTGGGCTTTGCGGCCGTCACCTCGGCCCTGGGCGGGGTGGCGGATGTCGTCTCGGCGCTGCTGCTGGGCATGGTCGTCGATGCCGTCACCACCAGCACGCCCGGCCTGTTCTGGGAGCAGAACTGGGGGCTGGTGGCGCTGTTCGCCGGGTTCTTCCTGGTGATCCGCCCGGCGATCTATGGCCTGTCCACGGCCAGTTCCAACGTGATCATCGGGCCGAACATCCTGCCCCTGGTGCTGTCGCGCCTGCATCGCTGGACGATGGGGCATGCGGTCACCTTCTTCGACAACGACTTTGCCGGGCGGCTGGCGCAGAAACAGATGCAGACCGCCCGCGCGGTGACCGATGTCGCGTCCGAAATGGTGAACGTCGTCGCATTCGCGCTGGCATCCGTGCTGGGGTCGGCGGTCTTCCTGCTGGCGGTCGATGGCTGGGGCGCGGTGGCGCTGCTGGTCTGGCTGGCGGCCTATTTCGCGCTCATCCGGTTCTTTCTGCCGCGCATCCGCGCGAAATCGGGGGCGCGCGCCTCGGCCCGCGCCAATGTCACGGGCCAGGTCGTCGACACCATCACTAACATCAAGACGGTCAAGCTGTTTGCCCATGCCGACCACGAGGATCAGGCAGCCCTGGGCGCGATGGCGGGGTTTCGCGAACGCGCGCTGGATTTCGGCGTTGTGTCCACCTGGTTCCGCCTGTCACTGATGATCGTCGCGGGCATCCTGCCGGTGATCCTGGTGGGCGGCGCGATCCTGTTGTGGCGCGACGGGACCGCGACCGTGGGCGACGTCGCCGCCAGCGGCGCGATCGCTATGCGGCTGTCGCAGATGACCGGATGGGTCAGCATGGCCCTGATGGGCATGTGGGGCAGCATCGGAGAGGTCGAGGACGGAATGAAGACCCTGTCCCCGCCCCATGCCCTGACCGACCGCCCCGGCGCCCGCACCCTGTCCCGCGTGCAGGGCCGGATCGAGTTCGACCATGTCGAGTTCGCCTATGGCCGCGACGCGGGCGGCATCCGCGACCTGACGCTGACCATCCCGGCGGGGGAAAAGATCGGCATCGTCGGCGCGTCGGGGGCGGGCAAGACGACGCTGGTGGGGCTGCTGCTGCGGCTTTACGACGTCGAACAGGGCACCATCCGCATCGATGGCCACGACCTGCGCGACGTGACCCAGGAAAGCCTGCGCCGCCAGGTGGCGATGGTCACCCAGGACACCGCGATGTTCAACCGATCCGCCCGCGACAACATCCTGTACGGCCGCCCCGATGCCACCCAGGACGAGATCGTCGCCGCCGCCAAGGCGGCCGAGGCGCATGACTTCATCCTGACGCTGGAGGATTACGCGGGCCGGACCGGGTACGACGCCTATCTGGGCGAACGCGGCGTCAAGCTGTCGGGCGGCCAGCGCCAGCGCATCGCCCTGGCCCGCGCCTTCCTCAAGGACGCGCCGATCCTGGTCCTGGACGAGGCCACCAGCGCGCTGGACAGCGAGGTCGAGGCCCAGGTTCAGGACGCGCTGACCCGCGCCATGCGCGGCAAGACCGTGCTGGCCATCGCCCACCGCCTGTCCACCATCGCCGAACTGGACCGCATCCTGGTGATCGAGGACGGGCGCATCGTCGAACAGGGCGGCCATGACGACCTGCTGGCCCGCGACGGTCGCTATGCCCGCTACTGGAACCGCCAGTCGGGCGGGTTCCTGGGCACCGAAGAGGCCGCCGAATGACGCAGTGGACGATCGAGCGGCTTGGCCGCAAGGGCGACGGCGTGGCGCTGTCCGGGGACGCCCGCGCGCTGGCGCCCCTGGTCCTGCCCGGAGAGGTGATCGAGGGCGAGGCCGATGCTGGCCGCATCATTGCCCCCCGCATCGTCACCCCGTCCCCGGACCGCATCCGCCCCATCTGCGGCCATTACCGCGCCTGCGGCGGCTGTTCGCTGATGCACGCGACCGAGGCCTTCACCACCGCCTGGAAGACCCAGGTGGTGCTGACCGCGCTGGCCGCCCAGGGGATCGCGGCCCCCGAACCGCAGGTCCATGTCTCTGCGCCCTACAGCCGCCGACGGGCCGTGCTGTCGGGGCGGCGCACGAAAAAGGGCGCCACGGTCGGCTTTCACGCCCGCGCATCCGACGTGATCGTCGATCTGACCGAATGCCATGTGCTGCGCCCGCAGATCCTGGCCGCGCTGCCGCTGCTGCGGCGCATCGTGGTCGCGGGCGCATCCCGCGCGGCGGAACTGTCGCTGGTGGTGATCCACGGGCCCGCCGGGCTGGACGTCGCCGTGCGCGGCGGCAAGCCGATGGACCCCGCGCTGTTCCAGGCCCTGGCCGCCCTGGCAGAGGAGGGCGACCTGGCGCGGCTGGACTGGGACGGCCAGTCCATCACCCGCCGCGCCCCCGCCCTGCCGATGGGTCGCGCGCATGTCGTCCCCCCGCCCGGCGCCTTCCTGCAGGCCACCGAACAGGGAGAGGCCGCGCTGCTGGACGCGGTGCGCAGCACCCTGGACGGCGCATCGCGGGTGGCCGACCTGTTCGCAGGCTGCGGCACCTTCACGCTGCCGCTGGCCGAACGCGCCGCCGTCCACGCGGTCGAGGGGCTGGCCGCGCCATTGTCTGCACTTGATTCGGCCTGGCGGGCCGCGCCGGGCCTGAACCGCGTCACGACCGAGGTCCGCGACCTTGCCCGACGCCCCCTGATGCCCGATGAACTGGCCCGATTTGACGCGATCGTGATCGATCCGCCCCGCGCCGGGGCCGAGGCGCAGATGCGTCAGATTGCCGCGGCGCGCGTGCCCCTGCTGGCCGCCGTGTCCTGCGACCCGGTCAGTTTTGCCAAGGATGCGCGGATTTTGGCCGATGCCGGCTATGTCGTCGACCGGCTGTGGATCGTCGACCAGTTCCGCTTTTCGCCGCATGTCGAACTGGTGGCGGCGTTAACGCGCCGCTAGGCAGGGATGGTGTATCCATGATATTCCGGGGACACAAAAAATCAAAAACGCTTCAGAGGCAGTGATGAGCAGAACCACCCGTCGGACGTTCACGATTTCGATGCTGGCGTTGCTGGCTGCCTGCGGCAAGCAGCAGCAGCCTACCAAGTTCCAGCGCTATGCAGGCCCCCCCATCACCCAGATCCAAGTGAACAAGGGCCAGCGCCGCATGCACCTGTTCAGCGGCAGCACCCCGGTGCGGTCCTATGACATCAGCCTGGGCAACCAGCCGCAGGGGCACAAGCAGTTCTCGGGCGACGGCAAGACCCCCGAGGGCGTGTACTACATCGACCGCTTCAACCCGCGCAGCGCGTTCCATCTGTCCGTGGGCATCTCGTACCCGAACCCCAACGACCGCGCGTTCGCCGAGCAGTACGGGATGGATCCGGGCGGCGACATCTTCATCCACGGCCGCGGTCCGCAGGGCAACAACCTGTTCCCCCAGCAGCGCGACTGGACGGCCGGCTGCATCGCCGTCACCGACGAGGAAATCCAGGAAATCTATGCGATGCTGATGCCCGGCACGCCGGTCGTCATCTATCCCTGACCCCTGCGACCGGCGCGGCCCCGCGACGGGGCCGCCCGACGCCTAGCGTCCGGTCAGCAGCGTCCACCAGACCTTGCCCGACGGCTCCTTGAACCACGCAAAGCCCAGCTGCGTCGCGGTCGGGTCCATGATCACGTCGCGGGTGTCGCGCGTGGACATCCATGCGGCCAGCGTCTCGATCTCGTTCTCGTAGGTCTCCGAGATGTTCTCGCCGATGATCTCTCCGGTGAATCCCTGACGCTGCGCCCGCTCCAGCGGCGACGACCCGTCCGACCCCCAGTGCCAGGCCCGGTTCTGCGCCGACATGTCGCGCGAATGGACCAGCGCCGCCGCCTCCAGCATGGGGCTGGGCTGCAGGGCGCCGACACCGATATTGCCGCGCAAGGTGTTGATCTGCTGCGCCACGCGCCCGGCGATCGCCGCGTTGTCATCGACCGGAGGGGCCACCGCCAAGCCTGGGTCCATCGGCATGGGCATCGCGGCAGGGGCCAGGTTGCGCGGCCCGCAGGCCCCCAGCACGACCAATCCCAGAATCGCAAGCGCGTTGATTTTCTTCATGTTCCGGCCACTCTCCTCGCGCGTATGGCCTAGTCCTATCCAATGCCTTGCACCGGATCAAACCCAACTTGGCGTGATCGTCATCGCCCGCCCCGGCGTGGTGCCGAAACGACAGACCGGACGGCGGCCCCCTCGCGGCGGGCTGCCGCGCGGACCTGTCAGCGCGGCTGGACCCACCCGCCGATGTTTTCGCGGATCACCTCCAGCATGACGCGGATATGGGACGGATCGTCGTTCAGGCAGGGGATGTACTGGAATTCGTGACCGCCGGCCTCCTCGAAGGCTTCCTTGATCTCGCCGTTGATCTCCTCCAGCGTCTCGATGCAGTCCGACGAGAACGCCGGAGAGATCACCGCGATGTCGGTATGCCCCTGCTTGGCCAGTTCGGCCACATGCTCCACCGTATAGGGCTTCAGCCACTCCTCGCGGCCAAAGACCGACTGGAAGGTCGTGTCGATGATCCCCTCGGGCCAGCCCAGTTCCTCGCGCAGCAGTCGCGACGTCTTCTGGCACTGGCAGTGATACGGATCGCCCTGCATCAGGTACCGCTTGGGCATCCCGTGATAGCTGGCGACCAGCTTTTTCGGCACCTTGCCGTCCAGCGCGCGGCGCACGCTGTCGGCCAGCGCCTTGATGTAGTCGGGGCGGTTCACATAGGGCTCGACCGTGCGCACGGCGGGCTGCCAGGTCTCCTTCATCAGGACGCGGAACAGCTGGTCGTTGGCCGTGGCCGAGGTCGGCCCCGCATATTGCGGATACAGCGGCAGGAACACGATCCGGCGACAGCCCGCATCGACCATCCGCCGCACCACGTCCCCGGTCGACGGGTTGCCATAGCGCATGCAGAAATCGACCATCACCTGGTCGCCCCATTCGTCATGCGCCATCTGCGCCAGCGCCTTGGTCTGGGCCTTGGTGATGGTCAGCAGCGGGCTTTCGTTCGCCTCGTGGTTCCAGATCAGCTTGTAGTTCTTGCCCGAGCTGAACGGCCGCTTGGTCAGGATCACCCCCTGCAGCAGCGGCTGCCAGATCAGGCGGTTCACGTCGACGACGCGGCGGTCGGACAGGAACTCGTTCAGATAGCGGCGCATCGACCAGTAGTCATAGCCGTCCGGCGTGCCCAGATTGGCGATCAGGATGCCAGTCTTGGCGGGCTTGACCGCAGGATGGTCGGCAGGCGCGTGGGTGGGTCTCATCATGACTTCCTGAGTTTTGTCAGCGCATCGGCCAGCGATGTGGTGGCCGATCCGGGGCGCAGGGGCTTTGGCTGGCTGTCCGAGGGCGCCCAGCCCGTCAGAAAGACCAGATCGAAGGTGACGGCGACACGGGACGGATCGTCGCGGTCGGGGCTGTGGATTGCCAGCAGGTCGGCGGCGCGGGCCAGCACGGCGCGCGGCGTGGGTTTGCGCAGGCGCGCGGCCATCGCGTTGCCCTCGCCCATGGCGCGCAGGTCGCGGCCCAGATGGAACAGGTCGCGATAGCTGGCGCGCTGCGGCAGCAGGTCGGCCACCGGCAGGGCCAGCCCGGCGCGGCCCAGCAGGCCGCCCAGGTCGCGGATCTCTCCCATCGGCAGGATGCGGGGCGACAGGCCGCCGGTGACCTCGGCCTCGGCCTGGGCCAGGGCGGCGCGGGGTTCGGACAGGGTCTGGCCGCCGAACATCACGCCGATGAACAGCCCGTCCTCGCGCAGGGCGCGTCGGCATTGCACCATCTGCCCCACCGGATCGTCCGCCCAGTGCAGCGACAGGCCGTGGATCACCAGATCATGCGCGCCGGGTTCCAGATCCAGCACCGGGTCGTCCGCGACCACCCGCGCATCGGGAAAGCGCGGGCCCCAGATGTCGGGGAAACCGGTCACCAATGCGGGGGCCGTAAAGGTTCTGTTAACCTCGACAAGCCTATCGTGGATCTCGTCGGCGGCGATCTGGTGGAACAGGTCGACCATCCCCTGCCGCGCGGCGCGGCTGCGCTGGCGGGTCAGGGCGGTGCGGTCGGTCAGGGCGGGTCTGGGGTCACTCATGGGACGGGAACATAAGGTGCTTTCGGGGGCGATGAAAGCCGCGCTGCGGCTGTTCTATCCGCCGCAATGCCTGTCCTGCGGCGCGGGCGTGGCGGACGGGGGCGCGGGTGCCGTGCATCTGTGCGCCGATTGCTGGCCCGAGGCCAGCTTCATCACCGGCGCCTGCTGCGATTGCTGCGGCGCGCCGCTGCCCGATGACGGGTCGGGCGCGGACATGGTGCTGGTCTGCGACGACTGCCTGGGCGCGGTGCGGCCCTGGTCGCGGGGCGCGCGGCGATGGTCTATGGCGGCACGGCGCGCAAGCTGATCCTGGCGCTGAAGCATGGCGACCGGCTGGACCTGGCCCCGCCCATGGCCGCCTGGCTGGCGCGGGCGGCGGCGCCGCTGGCGATGCCCGGCATGATCGTGGCCCCGGTGCCGTTGCACCTGCGCCGTCTGGCGAAACGCAAGTACAACCAGTCCGCGCAGGTGTCGGGCCGCGTGGCCCGCGCCCTGGGCCTGGATCACCAGGCCGATCTGCTGGTGCGGGTGCGTCACACGCAGGCGCAGGACCATCGCGGCGTGGCCGACCGCTATGCCAACCAGCAGGACGCGCTGGCCGTGCATCCGCGGCGCGCGGCGGGGCTGGCGGGGCGGCCGGTGATGCTGGTCGATGACGTGATGGCGTCGGGGGCCACGATCCACGCGGCATCGCTGGCGCTGTTGCAGGCCGGATCGGGGCCGGTTTCGGTGGCGGTGCTGGCACGCGCGGTCAAGGATCACTAGATAGAGGGCAGCCACCAACAAGGACCGCCATGACCATCGAGATCTATACCACCCGCACCTGCCCCTTCTGCATCCGCGCCAAGCAGCTTCTGGACCAGAAGGGCGCCTCCTATACGGAAATCGACGTCGGCGCTGATCCGGCGCTTCGCGACAAGATGACGAAACGCGCGGGCAAGCGCAGCGTGCCGCAGATCTTCGTGGGCACCACGCATGTCGGCGGCTGCGACGACCTGTACGCGCTGGAACGTTCGGGCAAGCTGGACCCGCTGCTCAAGGGCGCCGCCTGATGGGCGCGCTGACCGTCGGGCTGATCCAGCTGACGGTCGGCGACGACCCGGCCGCGAACCTTGGCCCCACGACCGCCCTGATCCGCGAGGCCGCGGGCCGGGGCGCACGGCTTGTCCTGACGCCCGAGGCCACGAACCTGCTGTCCCCCGACCGCGCGCGCCAGAAATCCCTGCTGCGCCCCGAGGATCAGGACGCCACCCTTGCCGCCCTGCGGGCCGAGGCGCAGGCGCTGGACATCTGGCTGCTGGTCGGGTCGCTGGCGCTGGCCAGCGGCGATGCGGACGGGCGGTTCGCGAACCGCAGCCTGCTGATCGCCCCCGACGGCACCATCGCGGCGCGCTACGACAAGCTGCACATGTTTGACGTGACCATCAGCGACACCGAATCCTATCGCGAAAGCGCTGCCTATCGCCCCGGCGACCGGGCGGTCACGGCCCCTGCGGCGGGGACGGTGCTGGGCATGACGGTCTGCTATGACCTGCGCTTTCCGCATCTGTACCGGACGCTGGCACAGGCGGGCGCGCGCATCCTGACCGTACCCTCGGCCTTCAACCCGGTGACGGGGGCCGCGCATTGGGAACCCCTGCTGCGCGCTCGCGCGATAGAGACTGGGTGCTTTGTGCTGGCGCCCGCGCAATGCGGAACGCATGCCGCGCCCACAGCCCCGACCGCCCCGCGCGGCGCAGCCACGGCCATTCGCTGGTCGTCGATCCTTGGGGCCGGGTGCTGGCCGATGGCGGGGACGATCCCGGCATCACCATTGCAACCCTTGACCTTTCGGCGGTGGATGAGGCACGGTCTCGCATTCCCTCGCTGTATCACGACAGGCCCTTTGCGGCCCCGGAAGGCCATGACGACACCTGTGCCCAACCCTGACAAAGCCGCCGAAGGCCGGTCCACCGACCGGCTGGCCGCAAGCCTGTTCGCCGAAGTGCTGATCGCCGAACAGCTGTCGCGCAACCTGATCGGCAAGGCGCTGCCCAAGGGGATGCAGATCTCTCACTTCTCGGTGCTGAACCTGCTGGCCCACGTGAACGAGGAACGCACCCCCGCCCAGCTTGCGGCAGCGTTCCACATCACCCGCGGCGCGATGACCAACACGCTGGCGCGGCTGGAATGGGCGGGCCATGTCCATATCCGCCCCGATTGGGACGATGCACGGCGCAAGTTCGTGTCGATCAGCACGGCGGGCCGGGCCGCGCGGGATCAGGCCATCGCGGGCTTCATGCCGCTGATCGCGGGCGTGGTCCGCGACATCGGCGCCGAGCGGGTGCGGGGCGCCCTGCCCGTCCTGCGCGAACTGCGCCTGCGGCTGGAGGCCGACCCGCCCAAGCCCTAGGCGCGCCGAAACCCTAAGCCCGGCGCGCCGTCATGATATAGTTCACCGCCAGATCCCGGTCCGACATCGACCAGCCGAAGGTGATCGGGTTGAACACCATCCCCTTGCGGTCCGCGACCATCAGCCCCGCCGCCTGCGCCTGTGCGGCCAGTTCGTCCGGGGTGATGAAGCGCGCCCAGTCATGCGTGCCGCGCGGCAGCCAGCGCATGATCCATTCCGCCCCGATGATCGCGGCACCGAAACTGCGCGCGGTGCGGTTCAGCGTCGACAGGATAAGCAGCCCGCCCGGGCGCAGCAGGTCGTGGCAGGTCGCGACAAAGGCCGCGGGGTCGGCGACATGTTCGACGATCTCCAGCGCCAGCACCACGTCGAACCGTTCGCCCGCCGCCACCAGCGCCTCGGCCGTGGTGGCGCGATAATCGATCGTCAGCCCCTGCTGATCCGCATGGGCCTGTGCCACGCCGATGTTCACCTGCGTCGCATCCGCGCCCATCACGTCCGCGCCCAACCGCGCCATCGGTTCGCTGGCCAGCCCGCCGCCGCAGCCGATGTCCAGCACCCGCAGCCCGTCAAACGGCCTCAGGCTGCGCCGGTCGCGCCCGTATTCGGCGGCGATCTGGTCGCGGATGTAATCCAGCCGCAGCGGGTTCATCAGGTGCAGGGGGCGGAACTTGCCGTTGGGGTCCCACCATTCGGCGGCCATCGCCTCGAACTTGGCGATCTCGGCTTGGTCGATGCTGCTGGGGGTGCTCATTGGGGGGCGGTCCTTCTGGCGGGCGGCGTTGTCTGTGCTTATAGTGGCAGGATGGACCGATTGGCAGGACAAATCTCCGCGTCACATGGCCGCCTTCACCCGGCGGTCGAACCCTTTGCCCGCCACGAGATCGACGTGGGCGACGGCCACATCCTGTATGCCGAGGAATGCGGCAACCCCCAGGGGCGGCCCGTCCTGGTGCTGCATGGCGGCCCCGGCGGCGGCTGCAGCCCCTACATGCGGCGCTTTTTCGATCCCGAGCATTTCCGCGTCGTGCTGTTCGACCAGCGCGGCTGCGGGCGGTCGCGGCCCACCGCGTCGGTGCAGGCCAACACCACCGCGCATCTGATCGACGACATCGCCCTGATCCGCGCCCGGCTTGGCATCGACCGCTGGCTGCTGTTCGGGGGCAGCTGGGGGGCCACGCTGGCCTTGGCCTATGCGCAGGCGCATCCGGACCATGTCACGGGGCTGGTGCTGCGCGGGGTGTTCCTGGGGATGCGGTCCGAACTGGACTGGTTCTATGGCGGCGGCGCGGCGCGGTTCTTTCCCGACCTGTGGGAGCGGTTCCAGGAACCCATCCCCGAATCCGAACGCCACGACATGATCGCGGCCTATCACCGGCGGCTTTTCGACGACGACCTGGGCCGCCAGGCGCGATTCGCGCAGCCCTGGCTGATGTGGGAAAACGCGCTGGCCGGGTTGCAGTCGCAGGCCGCGGGCCATGCCCCGGCCGATTACGCCCGCGCCTTTGCCCGGCTGGAGAATCACTATTTCAGCAACGGCTGTTTCCTGGACGAGGGGCAGCTGCTGCGCGACCGCGCGCGGATCGAGCACCTGCCGGCGATCATCGTGCAGGGCCGCTATGACATGGTCTGCCCGCCCGCCAGCGCGCACCGGCTGGCCCAGGGCTGGGACCGGGCCGAACTGCGGCTGGTCCCGGCATCGGGCCACGCCCTGTCCGAACCCCGCATCACCGCCGAACTGGCCGCCGTCATGGACGGCATCCGCGACGAGGACCGCAGCCGGAGGGCGCCCCGATGATCCTTTTCCCGATCTTCCTGCTGGCCAGCGTGGCCGCCGCCGCGACCGGCATCATCTTCAAGCCCGGACCGTGGTACGACGGGCTGCGCAAGCCCGGCTTCACCCCGCCGAAATGGGCCTTTCCCGTGGCCTGGACGATCATCTACCTGCTGTCGGCCTGGGCCGCGACGCGGGTGGCGGGCCTGCCCGGCGCGGGGCCCGCGCTGGCGCTGTGGTCGGCGCAGATCGCGCTGAACACGCTGTGGACGCCGGTCTTCTTCGGGGCGCGGCAGATGGCGACGGGCATGGTCATCATCGCCACGCTGCTGGTGACGGTCGCGGCCATGACGGTGGCCTTCTGGTCGCTGGACTGGCGGGCGGGGGCGATGCTGTTGCCCTATCTGGCATGGCTGGGCGTCGCGTCGGGGCTGAACTGGCGCATCTGGCGCGACAACCCTGCGGTGCCGGGGCCCGCCGCCTAAGATTGCTTGCATCCGCGACCGTGTCCGGCTATAGGACCGATCAACAGCGGTGCAGGCGTCCAAACCCTGCCCACCGGAACTTCCGCATGGGGCCCGCTGACGGCCCCTTTTTCCTGTCCAAGAGGATCTGATGTCCGACGATCTGCCCGTCACGAACGACCTGATCGCCAAGACCGCGATCGACCGCCGCCTGGCCGAGATCATCACCCCGGTGATCGAGGATCTGGGCTATGAGCTGGTGCGCGTCCGCCTGCAGGGCGGCAAGACCGCCACGCTGCAGATCATGGCCGACCGACCCGAGGGCGGCATCAACGTCGACGATTGCGCCCAGATCTCGACCGCGGTCAGCGCGTCGCTGGATGTCGAGGACCCGATCGAGGACAACTATCACCTCGAGGTGTCCAGCCCCGGCATCGACCGCCCCCTGACCCGCCTGAAGGATTTCGTGTCCTTCGAGGGCTACGAGGCGCGTCTGGACCTGAACCAGGCCATCGACGGGCGCAAGAAATTCAAGGGCCTGCTGGCCGGCGTCGAGGGCACCGAGGTGCTGATCAACATCGAGGACCAGGGCCAGACCCACACGATCGGACTGGAGTTCGACCTGCTGTCGGACGCGAAGCTGGTCCTGACGGACGAGCTGATCAAGGAAATGCTGCGTCAGAAGAAGGAAGCCGGGGTCGAGATCGACAACCTGGACGAAACCGCCTTCGACGAGATCGAAACCGATGATGACGGCGCCACCGCCGCGCAACCCAAGGAGTGAGTGATGGCGATCACCTCTGCCAACCAGCTTGAACTGCTGCAGACGGCCGAAGCCGTCGCCCGCGAGAAGATGATCGAGCCCGAGCTGGTCATCGAAGCGATGGAAGACAGCCTGGCCCGCGCCGCCAAGTCCCGCTACGGCGCCGAGATGGACATCCGGGTCAAGATCGACCGCAAGACCGGCAATGCCAGCTTCACCCGCGTGCGCACGGTCGTGGCCGACGACGCCGTCGAGAACTATCAGGCCGAGGTCACGGTCGAGCAGGCGAAACCCTATCTGGACAACCCCCAGATCGGCGACGAGATCATCGACCAGGTCCCGCCCGTGGAACTGGGCCGCATCGCCGCGCAATCCGCCAAGCAGGTGATCCTGCAGCGCGTCCGCGAGGCAGAGCGCGACCGCCAGTACGAGGAATTCAAGGATCGCGCCGGCACCATCATCAACGGTGTCGTCAAGCGCGAGGAATACGGCAACATCATCGTCGATGTGGGCCGCGGAGAGGCGATCCTGCGCCGCAACGAGAAGATCGGCCGCGAAAGCTATCGCCCGAACGACCGGATCCGCGCCTATATCAAGGACGTGCGCCGCGAGACGCGCGGACCGCAGATCTTCCTGTCGCGCACCGATCCGCAGTTCATGGCCGAGCTGTTCAAGATGGAAGTCCCCGAGATCTATGACGGCGTGATCGAGATCAAGGCCGTTGCCCGCGACCCCGGTTCGCGCGCCAAGATCGCCGTGATCAGCCATGACAGCAGCATCGACCCGGTCGGCGCCTGCGTCGGCATGCGCGGCAGCCGCGTGCAGGCCGTCGTCGGCGAACTGCAGGGTGAAAAGATCGACATCATCCCGTGGAACGAGGATCAGGCCACCTTCCTGGTCAACGCCCTGCAGCCCGCCGAGGTCAGCAAGGTCGTGTTCGACGAGGAGGCCAACAAGATCGAGGTCGTCGTCCCCGACGAGCAGCTGTCGCTGGCCATCGGCCGTCGCGGTCAGAACGTGCGTCTGGCCAGCCAGCTGACCGGCCTGGACATCGACATCCTGACCGACGAGGAGGAATCCAAGCGTCGCCAGGCAGAGTTCAACTCCCGCACCGCGCTGTTCATGGAACAGCTGGACCTGGACGAGTTCTTCGCCCAGCTGCTGGTGGCCGAAGGGTTCACCAACCTGGAGGAGGTCGCCTATGTCGACCAGGACGAGCTGCTGACGATCGACGGGGTCGATGCCGACACCGCCGCCGAGCTGCAGGCCCGTGCCCGCGACGTGCTGGAGGCCAAGAACAAGGCCGCCCTGGACGCCGCGCGTGCCTTGGGCGCCGAGGACAGCCTCATTGAATTCGAGGGTCTCACTCCCCAGATGGTAGAGGCGCTGGCCAAGGACGACGTCAAGACGCTGGAAGATTTCGCGACCTGCGCGGACTGGGAACTGGCCGGTGGCTGGACCACCGTCAACGGCGCCCGCGTCAAGGACGAAGGCCTGCTGGAACCCTATGGCGTGTCGCTGGAAGATGCCCAGACCATGGTCATGACCGCGCGCGTCATGCTGGGCTGGGTCGACCCGACCGAAATGGACGGCACGGACGCGGAAGACGACCTGCAGGACGATGACGACAACGAGGAGGCCGGGGCCTGATCGCCCCGGATCGGAACACAGATTGAGCCGTGGTGGACATGACAAGGACCGGGACGACGACCCGGAACGCCGGTGCATCGCCACCGGCGAGGTGCAACCCAAGCGGGGGCTGATCCGTTTCGTGATCGGCCCCGACGGGCAGGTCGTGCCGGATCTGGCGGAAAAGCTGCCCGGTCGCGGCATCTGGGTCGCCGCCGACAAGGCGGCCCTGAACAAGGCGGTGACCAAGGGACTGTTTTCCCGCGCCGCCAAGGCGCCGGTCCAGGCCGCCCCCGACCTGGCCGACCTGGTCGAGGCGGGCGTGGCCCGCAGACTGGTCGATCTGGTGTCGCTGACGCGGAAATCGGGCCGCGCGGTGGCGGGGTTCGAAAAGGTCAAGGGCTGGCTGGCCGAGGGGCGCGCAAAGGTGCTGCTGCAGGCCAGCGACGGCTCGGAACGCGGCAAGGGCAAGCTGTGGACGCCGACCGGCGGACGCTGGTTCGGTTGCCTGACCGCATCAGAATTGGGTTTGTCCTTTGGGCGCAGTCATGTCATACACGGCGCGCTTGCGAAGGGTGGCCTGACGGACAAGGTGATCTTGGAAGCCGGCAGACTAACGGGTCTGCGCGGGCATGACGACGGCAATACGGCCGTCGGGAAGGAATGAAGACGCAGATGAGCGACAAAGACGGAAAAACCCCCCTGGGCCTTGGTGGCGGCAATCGCCCCGGCGCAGTCAAGCAAAGCTTCAGCCACGGTCGCACCAAAAGCGTCGTCGTCGAAACCAAGCGCAAGCGCGTCGTGGTGCCCAAGGCAGCCGCGCCGATGACGGATGCCCAGAAAGAAAAGAACCCGCTGACCGCCCGCATGGCCGGCGACAGTTCCAAGCGCCCCGCCGGCATCTCCGATGCCGAGATGGAGCGCCGCCTGAAGGCGCTTGCCGCCGCAAAGGCCCGCGAGGCCGATGACGCCGCCAAGCGCCTGGCCGACGAGAAGGCCCGCGAGGAAGAGCGCGAGCGCCGCCGCGCCGAGATTGAGGCGAAGGCCCGCGAGGAGCGCGAGCGCGAGGAAGCCCTCAAGGCCAAGGCCCTGGCCGAAGCCTGGCAGCCCAGGACGCCGCCGACGAGGCCCGCCGCAAGGCAGAGCCCCGCCAGGAACGTCCCAAGCCCTCGGCCGGACAGACCAAGCCCGACGCTCCCGATCAGGCCGCGATCGAGGCTGCCGCCTCGCGCGCCGAGACCAAGGGCGTCACCACGGGCGTGGCCCGCAAGACCGACCGCGTCGAGCGGACGGATCGCGACAAGACCGCCAAGGCCAAGACCACCGACGACAACCGTCGCGGCGGCAAGCTGTCGCTGAACCAGGCCCTGAACGGCGAGGGCGGACGCCCGCGCAGCATGGCCGCCATGAAGCGCAAGCAGGAACGCACCCGCCAGAAGGCGATGGGCCAGTCCGCCCGTCCCGAAAAGCAGTTCCGTGAAGTGCGCCTGCCCGAGACCATCGTGGTCCAGGAGCTGGCCAACCGCATGACCGAACGCGCCGCCGACGTGGTCAAGTCGCTGATGAAGATGGGCATGATGGTCACGGCCAACCAGCCCATCGACGCCGACACCGCCGAGCTGGTGATCGAGGAATTCGGCCACAAGGTCCTGCGCGTCAGCGACAGCGACGTGGAACAGGTCATCACCACGGCCGACGACCGCGACGAGGACATGGTCACCCGTCCCCCGATCATCACGATCATGGGTCACGTGGACCACGGCAAGACCTCGCTGCTGGACGCGATCCGCAAGGCATCCGTCGTGTCGGGCGAGGCCGGTGGCATCACCCAGCATATCGGCGCCTATCAGGTGACGACCGACAGCGGTGCCGTCTTGTCCTTCCTGGACACGCCCGGCCACGCGGCCTTCACCTCGATGCGCGCCCGTGGCGCGCAGGTGACGGACATCGTCGTGCTGGTCGTGGCCGCGGATGACGCGGTCATGCCGCAGACCATCGAGGCGATCAACCACGCCAAGGCGGCGGGCGTCCCGATGATCGTGGCGATCAACAAGATCGACAAGCATTCGGCCGATCCCCAGAAGGTCCGCACCGACCTGCTGCAACACGAGGTGGTCGTCGAGGCCATGTCGGGCGACGTGCAGGACGTCGAGGTTTCGGCCAAGACCGGCCTGGGCCTGGACAACCTGCTGGAAGCCATCGCGCTGCAGGCCGAGTTCCTGGAACTCAAGGCCAACCCCAAGCGCGCCGCCCAAGGCGCGGTGATCGAGGCGCAGCTGGATGTCGGACGCGGCCCCGTGGCCACCGTCCTGGTCCAGCACGGCACCCTGCGTCGCGGCGACATCTTTGTCGTCGGCGAACAGTGGGGCAAGGTCCGTGCGCTGATCAACGACAAGGGTGACCGCGTCGAAGAGGCCGGCCCGTCCGTCCCGGTCGAGGTTCTGGGCCTGAACGGCACCCCCGAGGCCGGCGACGTGCTGAACGTGGTCGAGACCGAGGCGCAAGCCCGCGAGATCGCCGAGTTCCGCGCCCAGCAGACCAAGGACAAGCGCGCCGCAGCCGGTGCCTCGACCACGCTGGAACAGATGATGGCCAAGGCCAAGGCGGACGTGAACGTGTCCGAACTGGCGGTCGTCCTCAAGGCCGACGTGCAGGGTTCGGCGGAAGCCATCGTGCAGGCCCTGGAAAAGGTCGGCAACGACGAGGTCCGCGTGCGTGTGCTGCATTACGGCGTGGGTGCGATCACCGAATCCGACATCGGCCTGGCCGAAGCGTCGGGTGCCCCGGTCATTGGCTTCAACGTCCGTGCCAACGCGCCCGCTCGCAATGCCGCCAACCAGAAGGGTGTCGAGATCCGCTACTACTCGATCATCTATAACCTGCTTGACGACATCAAGGCTGCCGCATCGGGCATGCTGTCCAACGAGATCCGCGAGAACTTCATCGGTTACGCGACCATCAAGGAAGTGTTCCGGGTCACGGGCGTCGGCAACGTCGCAGGCTGTCTGGTGACCGAGGGCGTGGCCCGTCGTTCGGCCGGCGTCCGCCTGCTGCGCGACAACGTGGTCATCCACGAGGGCACGCTGAAGACGCTCAAGCGCTTCAAGGACGAGGTCAAGGACGTCCAGTCCGGCCAGGAATGCGGTATGGCCTTCGAGAATTACGACGACATCCGCCCCGGCGATGTCATCGAGATCTTCGAACGCGAAGAGGTCGAACGCTCGCTGTAAGCGGTCGTCACGATCATGCGAAAGCCGGGCGATCCGATCGCCCGGCTTTTTGCGTTCCGGATGCCGGCGCCGTGACGTCGGCATGAAAAAGGGAGCGATCCTTTCGGACCACCCCCGGTATTCATGCGGTTCCTTGGCGCAACGCTCCCCCTTGCGCCGGAACGGTCAGTGGCCGACCGGCTTGCCCTCGAAGGTGCGGTTGCCGACGCGGACAAGGATGTTGCCGTCCGGGGTCGAACCCTCGAACAATCCCTGGATCGAGATGTAGCTGCCGACGGAA
This sequence comes from Paracoccus sp. PAMC 22219, assembly GCF_000787695.1. Classification (GTDB taxonomy): domain Bacteria; phylum Pseudomonadota; class Alphaproteobacteria; order Rhodobacterales; family Rhodobacteraceae; genus Paracoccus. The sequence continues at coordinate 27,950 of NZ_BBPH01000003.1, forward strand.
ATAGTGCGAATCATGTCAAGCCTCCTCTTTGCCCTGAACAAAGTTAGTCATGAAATGGTTAAAAAATCGTTCGCAACTTGATCATCTACGACTTTTTTCAGCAACAATGCAACCGGATCCCTCAAATTTGCGACACTATAGCCACATCTGCAGGGCCGGGATCAGGGGAATGTCGGCTGCGGGCATGGGGTAATCGCGCAAATCGCGGGCCCTGACCCAAGACAGCTGCTGCCCCTCGCGCGGCTGGACGATTCCCTGCCAGCGCCGGCAGGCGAACACCGGCATCAGCAGGTGGAAAGTGTCATAGGCGTGGCTGGCAAAGGTCAGCGGCGCCAGGCAGCTGTTCCAGGTCAGGATGCCCAGCTCCTCCTCCAGCTCGCGGATCAGTGCGGCCTCGGGGGTCTCTCCGGGTTCGACCTTGCCGCCCGGAAACTCCCACAGGCCGGCCATGGACTTGCCCGGCGGGCGCTGTGCCAGAAGCACGCGCCCGTCGGGATCGATCAGTGCCACGGCGGACACCAGGACGGTCTTCACGACCGGTAATCCGCATTGATGTCGATATAGCCATGCGTCAGATCGCAGGTCCACACCGTCCGCGCGCCCTGCCCCAGGCCCAGATCGACGCCGATCCGCAGGTCCTGGCCCTGCATGTAGGCGCTGGCCGCGGCCTCGTCATAGTCCGGGTCGCGCCAGCCGTCGCGCGCCACGACCATGTCCCCGAACGCGATCCGCAGGCGGTCCCGATCGGCCTGCGCGCCGGACTTGCCCACCGCGGCCACGATGCGGCCCCAGTTGGCGTCCTGTCCGGCGATGGCGGTCTTGACCAGCGGCGAATTGGCGATGGACATGGCCACGCGATGCGCGTCGGCATCGTCCACGGCCCCGGTCACGGCGACCTCGACGAACTTGGTCGCACCCTCGCCGTCGCGAACGACCTGATGGGCCAGATCCCGCATCACGCCATGCAGCGCGGTCACGAAATCGCGGCCCGCCGGGCTGTCCAGATCGGTGACCGGCGCACCCGCCCCCTGCCCCGTCGCGGCCAGGATCAGCGCGTCCGAGGTGGACGTGTCGCTGTCCACGGTGATCGCGTTGAAGGTCGCGTCCAGCCCCGAGGCCAGCGCCTGTTGCAGCACGCCTGCGGGCACCGTGGCATCGGTGAACAGATAGACCAGCATCGTGGCCATGTCGGGCGCGATCATCCCGGACCCCTTGGCGATGCCGGCGATGCGGGTGCCGTCGGCCAGGGTCGCGGACGCGCCCTTGGGGAAGGTGTCGGTGGTCATGATGGCGCGGGCCGCATCGGCCACCCCGCCCGCGTCCAGGCCGCGCGCCAGATCGCCCACGATGGCCACGATCCGCTCATGCGGCAGCGGCTCTCCGATCACGCCGGTCGACGAGGTGAACACCCGCCCCTGCGGCAGGTCCAGCGCGCCCGCGACGGCCGCGCAGACGGCATCGACCGATTGCTGGCCCCGTGCGCCCGTAAAGGCGTTGGCGTTTCCGGAATTGATCAGGATCGCCGCACCGTCCGGCGCGTCGCCCCCCTGCGCCAGCTTGGCCTGGTTGTCCAGGATGCAGGCCGCGCGCGTGGATGACCGGGTAAAGGCCCCGGCCACCGTGCTGCCCGGCGCGATGCGGATCAGCGTGACGTCGCTGCGGCCCTGATACTTGATCCCGGCGGCCGCGCTGGCGAAATCGACGCCCGCGATCACCGGCAGGTCGGGAAACCGCGCGGGCGCCAGCGGAGAGACGGGCAGACCCGCCTTTCCCATCACTCGGCCTCCAGCAGGTCGGTGGCGTTCAGCTGGGCGGGATCGACGCCCTCGGTCTTCTGCACGTCGGCGGCGGTCACCAGGCTTTGGATCTGGGCCTCGACCTTTTCGCGCAGGACCATCTGGCTGATCTGGTCACGGACCTCGGCCAGGGGGGGCGCCTCGCGCAGGCGGGTCTCGTTCAGCTTGATGACGTGCCAGCCGAATTCGGTCTCGACCGGTTCGCTGATCTGGCCGGGCTCCAGCGCGGCGACGGCCTCGGCAAAGGGCGGCACCATCTGGTCGGCGGCGAACCAACCCAGGTCGCCCTTGTTCGGACCCGACGGCCCGGTCGAGTTCGCCTCGGCCACGTCGCCGAAATCGGCGCCGCCATCGACCTCTGCCTTCAGTTCGGCGGCCTTCTCCTGGGTCTCGACCAGGATATGGGCGGCGTTGTATTCCGTCACGCTGCCCGCTTCGGCGAACAGGCGGTCATAGCTGGCCTGCAGCTCCTCCTCGGTGGGCTCTGCCTGGGCGATCTGGCTGACCGCGGCCGAGGCCAGCGTGTTGCGCCGCTGCAGCTCCAGCTGGGCGCGCACGCCCGCGGTGTCCTCGGCGGATTCGGCCACGGCGGTCTGGCGGATCAGCTGGTCCAGCATCACGTCCCACAGCGCCTGGTCGGGCATCTCGGCCATGGACGGGTCCTGGATCGACTGCTTCATGACGATCATCTGGCCAAGGGTGATCTCCTGGCCGTTGACGGTGGCGACCACCTGGTCGGCATCCTGCGCCATGGCGGGGGCGGAAACGGCGGCCAGCACGGCGGCGGCCAGCAAAGTCGATCGGGTCATGGGGATGGGTCCTTTCACGGCGCGCACCCCCCGCGGGGGCCGGGCCAACATTGACAGTCAGGTGGGCTGCGCCTACATCCAAGCCAACTCCGTGGAAGGCGCCGCCGCCGCGTTCGTTCAACGCCCCTGATACGGCAATGCGACCGGCGCGGGCAAGTGGGCCGCAGGTGACGTCCCTTCCCGACAACGTGATGGCGAAGGTAACATGATCGGTAATCTGGCGAAGATGGTCTTTGGCACGCCCAATGACCGCAAGGTCAAGGGCACGCGGGCGCTGGTCGCGCGCATCACCGCCCTTGAGGACAGCTTCAAGGCATTGTCCGATCAGGGGCTGGTCGACAAGACCGCCGAATTCAAGACCCGCGTGGCGGGGGGCGAATCGCTGGACGACATCCTGCCCGAGGCATTCGCCAACTGCCGCGAGGGCGCACGCCGCGCGCTTGGCCTGCGGGCCTTCGACGTGCAGCTGATGGGCGGGATCTTCCTGCACCAGGGCAACATCGCCGAGATGAAGACCGGCGAGGGCAAGACCCTGGTCGCCACCTTCCCCGCGTACCTGAACGCACTGTCGGGCAAGGGCGTGCATGTCGTCACCGTCAACGACTATCTGGCGAAACGCGATGCCGAATGGATGTCCAAGGTCTATGCCCAGCTGGGCATGTCCTGCGGCGTGGTCGTGCCGTTTCAGCCCGAGGGCGAAAAGCGCGAGGCCTATGCCTGCGACGTGACCTATGCCACCAACAACGAGCTGGGCTTCGACTATCTGCGCGACAACATGAAGGGCAGCGTGGCCGAGATGGTCCAGCGCGGTCACAACTTTGCCATCGTGGACGAGGTCGACAGCATCCTGATCGACGAGGCCCGCACGCCCCTGATCATCAGCGGGCCGTCGCAGGACCGCAGCGAATTGTACCGCATCCTGGATGCCTATGTTCCGCTGCTGACCGACGAGCATTACAAGCTGGACGAGAAGGCCCGCAACGCGACCTTCACCGAGGACGGCAACGAGTTCCTGGAGACGCGCCTGCAGGCCGACGGCGTCCTGCCCGAGGGGCAGACCCTGTATGATCCGGAATCGACCACCATCGTCCACCATGCCAGCCAGGCCCTGCGCGCGCACAAGCTGTTCCTGAAGGACCAGCATTACATGGTGCGCGACGGCGAGGTGATGCTGATCGACGAATTCACCGGCCGCATGATGAAGGGCCGCCGCCTGTCGGACGGCCTGCACCAGGCGATCGAGGCCAAGGAAGGCGTCGAGATCCAGCCCGAGAACGTGACGCTGGCATCGGTCACCTTCCAGAACTATTTCCGCCTGTACGGGCGCCTGGCCGGCATGACCGGCACGGCATCCACCGAGGCCGAGGAGTTCGCCGAGATCTACAAGCTGGGCGTGGTCGAGGTTCCGACCAACCGCGGCATCGCGCGCATCGACGACCATGACCGCGTCTATCGCACCGCGGTCGAAAAGAACGCGGCCGTCGTCGAGGCGATCAAGGAGGCCCATGCGAAAGGGCAACCCATCTTGGTCGGCACCACCAGCATCGAGAAATCGGAGCTGCTGTCCGAGATGCTGAAGAAGGACGGCGTGCCCCACAACGTCCTGAACGCCCGACAGCACGAGGCCGAGGCCCAGATCGTGGCCGATGCCGGCAAGGTCGGCGCGGTGACCATTGCCACCAACATGGCCGGTCGCGGCACCGACATCCAGCTTGGCGGCAACGTCGAGATGAAGGTGATGGAGGCCCTGAAGGCCGATCCCGACGCCAACCCCGACGAACTGCGCGCCCGGATCGAGGCGGAGCATGCCGGCGAAAGGGAAAAGGTCCTGGCCGCGGGCGGTCTGTTCGTGCTGGGCACCGAACGCCATGAAAGCCGCCGGATCGACAACCAGCTGCGCGGCCGGTCGGGCCGTCAGGGCGATCCGGGACGTTCGCTGTTCTTCCTGTCGCTGGACGACGACCTGATGCGGATCTTTGGGTCCGAGCGTCTGGACAAGGTCCTGTCGACACTTGGCATGAAGGAGGGCGAGGCGATCATCCACCCGTGGGTGAACAAGTCGCTGGAACGCGCCCAGGCCAAGGTCGAGGGGCGCAACTTCGACATCCGCAAGCAGCTGCTGAAGTTCGACGACGTGATGAACGACCAGCGCAAGGCGATCTTTGGCCAGCGCCGCGAGATCATGGACAGCGACGAGGTCGGAGAGATCACCGCCGATATGCGTCACCAGGTGATCGAGGACCTGATCGACGACCACATGCCGCCCCGCAGCTATCCCGAGCAGTGGGACACCGAGGGGCTGAAGACATCGGTCCGCGAGCGTCTGAACCTGAACCTGCCGGTGGCGGATTGGGCGGCCGAGGATGGCGTGGACCATGACGCGATGCGCGAGCGGATCACCGCGGCCAGCGACACCTATATGGCTGACAAGGCCGCGGCCTTTGGCCCCGAGACGATGGTGCAGATCGAGAAGCAGGTCCTGTTGCAGCAGATCGACCAGAAATGGCGCGAGCATCTGATGACGCTGGACCACCTGCGGTCGGTCGTGGGATTCCGCGGCTATGCGCAGCGCGACCCGCTGTCGGAATACAAGACGGAAGGGTTCCAGCTGTTCGAGACGCTGCTGGACGGTCTGCGCTTCGACGTGACGCAACGGCTGGCGCAGATCCGGCCGCTGACCCAGGCAGAGCGCGACGAAATGGCGGCGCAGATGACCCGCCAGCAGCAGCAGGTCCAAGAGGAGGCGTCGGCGGAAGCCGAAGCCGCCCCGCCCGCCCCTGCCGTCGAAGGTCCCGCCGCCCCGCGTCCGGGGTTCGACGAGGCCGACCCCTCGACCTGGGGAATGCCTGCGCGCAACGACCCGTGCCCCTGCGGCTCGGGCAAGAAGTTCAAGCACTGTCACGGCGCGATCTGAGCATCACGCGGGGCGCGGCCTGCGTCCCGCGATGGCGGTCGCGCCCGCCGGGTGAGGGGCAAGGCCCCCACCGCCACCCGGGCGCGACGGGGCGCTGACGCGCCCCTAGCCCAACCGCGGGGGCAGCGCCCACCGCGCAGCAGGTCGGCGGGGGCCATCGGTTTCTTGCCCGCCCGCTGTGCCAGCGCGATGCGCACCGCCCCGGTGCCGCAGGCGATGGTGAAATCGGGCAGGACCGTTCCCGGCGCCCCCTGACCCTGCGCGACGCTGCTGGCCAGCAGTTTCACCCGTTCATCACCGACCATGCACCACGCCCCCGGAAACGGCGACAGGCCGCGGATCTGGCGGTCGACCTGTTCGGCGGGT
>NZ_BBPH01000002.1 GCF_000787695.1 Paracoccus sp. PAMC 22219
CTTCGCCTTGAACTCAGGGGCGTGCTGCTTTCGTTTCGACATCGTCGATCTCCCTCGTGATGAAGATCAGCAGACAGCAAAAACAGAGCTTACGTCAGTGTCCAGATTTCGGGGGGCACCTCAGACCGGTGGTTTCGCGGCAAATCCGAGCCAGGTTTCTAACCGATACTCCCAACTCAGATGAGTATCGCTGGATCGTCCAATGACTGACATGGTGGCGGGCCACCAAGTCGAGGAACGAGGCCAATCTTGGGTCGCGGCGGCCCAGCCCCATTTGCTGCTGCGCCTGCGCCAGAGGCTCAAAAATGGTGCAGAAAATCTGCGCCACTACCGCACGCAGCCGCAGATGCCGCAATAGCTTCCTGCCGTGCCACTCCTCGAAAAGGGTCGGAAACAAGGACGAAAGTCCGGCCGGAGCTGTCGCGTTGAAGTGCCGGCCGACAAAAGACGCAAGCTCGCCATTGTCGGCAAAAAGCTCAGGGTGAGCATCGATGGGCAGGGTCAGAACCCAGCCTTCGGTCCCTGCATCGAAGGTGAAGCCGTGAACTGTGCCGGGAGGGATGTAGAGGATGCAGGGCGGCTCTGGCCGGTTTGTCCCTCCTTCGATCTCCACTCGGGTCACGCCGCGCTCAAGCAGAAACACCTGTGCAAGGTGCGCATGGCGGTGCGGACCGATGTGCCAGTCAAGACCGGCTGCGCGATCCACGATCCTCTCGAGGTGCATCACATCCGGGAATGGCGTGTTCTCGCCATAGAGGTGCCACGCGGGAATGGATGTCACAATAAGGCCTCCATGGCTCAAAAGTGCCAGAAGTTTCCCGATTTGTCCATTCATCTGGGTGGAACTGTCGCCTAGCCTTTTTTGAGGGAGAACGGAACATGCGCACGCAGGTTATCATCATCGGCGGCGGCCCATCGGGTCTGCTGCTGTCGCAACTGCTGAACCGTGCCGGTGTCGCCACCGTGGTGCTGGAACGGCAAAGCCGGGATTATGTCCTTCAGCGCATCCGCGCGGGTGTTCTGGAACGTGGCACCGTCCAGCTGCTGCACGACGCCGGTGCGGGTGCGCGTATGGCCGCCGAGGGGCATCCGCATCACGGGTGCTACCTTACTCAGGATCAGCACCTGTTCCGCGTGGATTTCACCGAACGCTGCGGCCACGCGGTGATGGTCTATGGCCAGACGGAAGTGACGCGCGACCTCTATGATGCTCAGGACGCCATCGGGGCCACGCATATCCACGGCGTCCAGAATGTCACGCTGCACGATCTGAAGACGACCGCGCCCTCTGTCACCTTCGAAAAGGATGGCATGCAGCATCGGATCAATGCGGATTTCGTCGCAGGCTGCGATGGTTTTCACGGTGTCAGCCGGGCATCGATTCCCGAGGGGGATCGATGCGAATACGAGAAGGTCTATCCCTTCGGATGGCTGGGGGTCCTGTCGCGCACCCCGCCAGTGATGGACGAACTGGTCTATGCCAACCATCCACGTGGCTTCGCTTTGGCGTCGATGCGCAACGAAACCCTGTCGCGGTACTATATTCAGGTGCCACTGACCAACCGGGTCGAGGATTGGTCCGACGACGCGTTCTGGGCAGAGTTGCGCGCACGGCTGCCGCAGGAGGTGGCAGAACGGCTTATCACCGGTCCCTCGATAGAAAAATCAATCGCACCGCTGCGCAGCTTCGTGTCCGAGCCAATGCGGTGGGGGCAGCTGTTTCTATGCGGCGACGCGGCGCATATCGTGCCGCCGACAGGCGCGAAGGGGCTGAACCTGGCGGCCTCGGATGTCAAATATCTTTCTGACGGACTGATCGCGCATTACGCGGGCGATGACAGCGGCATCGACGGCTATTCGGACCGTGCGCTACGGCGGGTCTGGAAAGCGATGCGCTTTTCCTGGTCGGTGACCACGATGATGCACCGCTTTCCTGACCAGAGCCCTTACGACCAGCGCATGCAGCAAGTGGAACTGGACATGCTGGCCACCTCAACCGCGGCCCGGCAGGTTTTTGCAGAGAATTACACCGGGCATGATTTCTAGCACAGACTGCGCGACACACAGGACCATCAAGGGAGGAACCGATGATGATACACTCGAAAGCCAACATAGCGGCACTGCTGGGGGGCGTGCTTTTGGCACTTCCCGTGACCGCGCAGGAATTCACCCTGACGCTGCACCATTTTCTGGGCGCGCAGGCACCGGCGCATATCCAGATGCTGGAACCTTGGGCCGAGCGGATTGCAGAGGCCTCGGATGGGCGGGTGCGGATCGAAATCTATCCGTCGATGACGCTTGGCGGGCGCCCGCCCGAACTGATCAATCAAGTTCGCGACGGCGTCGTCGACATGGTGTGGACGCTGAACGGTTATACGCCCGGCCTGTTCCCGCGTTCTGAGGTGTTCGAGCTGCCGAATGTCTTCGAGAACGATCCCGTCGCAATCAATCTGGCGATGCGCGCCATGATGGCCGATATCGAAGAGGATTTTGCCGGAACCGAGGTGATGTTCCTGCACACCCATGCCGGAAACGCGATCCAGACAGGCAGCACCGATGTGCGCGCACCCGCCGATCTGGTGGGGCTGGATCTGCGGACCCCGTCGCGCACGGGTGCATGGGCCATCGAGGCGCTTGGCGGCAATGCCATTGCCATGCCGGTCCCGGAATTGCCTCAGGCCTTGCAACGCGGCACCGTCGCCGGTGCGCTGATCCCGTGGGAAATCATCGCGCCGTTGCAATTGCAGGAGCAGACCGACTTTCAGATCGAGGGCCATGACGGCTACCGGATCGGCACGTCGGTCTTTCAGGTGTCGATGAATCAGGCACGGTGGGAGGAGCTGCCCGAGGACATCCAGCAAATCTTCCGCGACAATTCGGATGAGGCGTGGCTGGCCGAAGTCGGCCAGATCTGGCGCGCCGCCGACGACTACGGGATTGGCCTCGCCACGGAGGCCGGTAACACACACGTCACCCTGACAGAGGATGAGACCGCTGCGTTTCGAGACGCTTTGGAGCCGGTCGTGCAGCGTTGGATCGACGACGTGACGCCTCAGGGCGTGAACGGTGCGGCCCTTGTTGCCAATGCACGCGACACCATCGCGGCGCAGGCCAGCGCGCAATGAGTGAAGGTCGCCGCCAGCACCCCGGCCAATTTCTGGCTGGGGTGCTGCGCCGCGCGATCACGGGCTGGGCCCTGATCGGCGGCATTCTTCTGCTTGCACTGGTCGCCGTGAACGTGACGGCCGTAGGGTCGGGCATCGTCGGTTACCGCATCACCGGGGATTTCGAGATCACCGAGATGCTGGTCGCCATCGCCGTGTTCTGCTTTCTGCCCTACTGCCAGATGACAGACGCCAACGTTACTGCTGACATATTCACCGCGCGGGCATCTGCGCGTTGGGTCGCAGGCTTTCGACTTGCCGCTTCGCTGGTCGCACTGTGCTTCGCGCTGCTGCTGTTCTGGCGCATGGGGCTGGGCCTAGGTGATCAGCGCCAGTTCGGTTACCGCACCACGATCCTGCAGATCCCGATCTGGTGGGCTTTCGTGCCGATCCTCGTTTCACTCGCGCTGCTGGTCGCAGCTGCGGCGCTGACGGTTCTGGATAGCGGTCGCCATGTCATCCGGCCGGAAAAGGCGCCCCATGTTCAGTGATCCCATCCTTCTCGGCAGCCTTGGGCTTGTGGCGCTGCTGATCCTGATCGCACTCCGCATGCCGATCGGCTACGCGATGATTCTGGTCGGCGCAGGCGGGCTGTCGCTGGTCACCGGTCCGACGCTAGTGCTGAACCAGCTCAAGACACTCGCCTACGGGCAATTCGCGACTTACGATCTGTCCGTCATTCCCATGTTCATCCTGATGGGTGCGCTGGCGACAAAGGCCGGCTTCTCGCAGGCTCTGTTCCGCGGCACGAATGCCTGGTTCGGCTGGATGCGCGGGGGCACCGCAATGGCGGGGATCGCGGCCTGCGCCGGGTTCGGCGCGGTTTCCGGCTCGTCACTGGCCACGGCCTCGACGATGGGCAAGGTCGCGCTGCCAGAGTTGCGCCGCTATAATTACTCCGGCGCGCTGGCCACGGGCTCTCTGGCCGCCGGGGGCGTTCTGGGCATCCTGATCCCGCCGTCGGTCGTGCTGATCATCTATGCTATCCTGGTCGAAGCGAACATAGTCACCTTGTTCATGGCGGCACTGATCCCCGGTCTTCTGGCAGTCGTTTTCTTTCTGGTGACCATCGCGATCTATGTCACGATCGTCCCCGAGGCGGGACCCGCCGGCGGCGCGGCAGACCGCGCCGAGTTTCGCGCAGCGTCCATCGGTGTCCTGCCGGTGCTGCTGATCTTCGCGCTGGTCCTGGGCGGGATTTATGGCGGCCTCTACAATCCGACGCCTGCGGCGGCGATTGGTGTCTTCCTGGTCTGGCTTTTCGGTCTGATCCAGGGCCGGATCACGTGGGCGGGCATCCGTGACTCGCTGATCGAGACCGCCTCGACGACCGGAATGATCTTCCTGATCCTGCTTGGCGCCGAGTTGATGAAGATCTTCATGTCGCGGGTTCGGCTCCCGCAATACACCGCAGAATGGATCGGCACCGTGGGAATGGAGCCGTTCACGATCCTGCTGCTTCTTCTGCTGGCGCTGGTGCTCCTAGGGTGCATGATGGACAGCCTGTCGATGATCCTTCTGGTGATCCCTTTCTTTTGGCCGGTCCTGGTCACGTTGAATGGCGGTCCGATGCAGGGTGCCGAAGGCTCAGGCTTCGGGATGTCCACGGACGATCTCAAGATCTGGTTCGGGATCCTTGCGCTGGTGGTCGTCGAATTGGGTCTGATCACACCGCCCGTGGGCATGAATGTGTTCGTCATCTCGGCGCTCGCGAAGGATGTCCCGATGAGCGAGACCTTCAAGGGCGTCATGCCGTTCTTTCTGGCCGAAATCGTTCGCGTGGGGTTGTTGCTGGCGTTCCCGGCGCTGGTCCTGTGGTTGCCCAGAGTGCTGTCGGGCTAAATCATGCTGAGCATAGCCGACGGGGCACTGGCAGGATCTCGACATGTCACACGCGGGCTGCGCATGTGCTGCTGCTGTCTCGAACGACCCATTCCAAGGTTGTCAGTTCAGCAAATGACAAGAGTAACGAACGACGTACACGGGCAGATGTCGCTGTCAGCGATGCCCCAGATATTCTGCGGAGACATAGCCCGATATGCCAGGCCTGTCGGTGAGAGCGACGCGGCACCAGACCTTACCGTTGTTCGTCACGCAATTCTGGCGGGTCAGGCGCGTTCCGTCTGGCAGGCCGATGATGATGGCGTAATCGAGACCGGGGCCTTTGCGAAGCTTCAGGAGATCGTCTGGCCCAGCGCCCTCGACTACAGCACCAGAACCAACTGCGCATCCCGCGGCAATCAGGAGAGCGAGAAGCGCAGCAAAATAAGTTCGCATTATATGACCTGCATCGTTTTGCTGTTCCTACGGCACATTTACGATGGATAACAGCAGGTCTGCAGGCGCTTGGTCAACCGGGGTATCGCAACCGCAACGCCCCGGTAGATCGGATCATACGTCCACGTAGTTCCGCCACGGGTGTGCCTCTTGAAACCCTAGCACCTCGCGGATCTTGCGATTGGACAGCGGGGCCTCGTCCTTGCCCATCGGTCGGGTGATCGGCGTATTGGGCGCATATTTGGCTAGAAACTCTGCCGTGGGCATGGTGGCGGTGATGGTGTCGTTCACCGCATTGAACACCTGATAGCCAAGCCCGTCCTTCTGCAGGCAAAGATGCACGATCTCGCCCAGATCACGGGCATCGATATAGCTCCAGGCGTTGCGCTTGCGGCTCATCGGGTCGGCCAGGTAGGCGGGAAAGTTGTCGTATTCATGCGGCTCGATGACGTTGCCGATCCGCAGGGCATAGACATCGGCGCCATAGCGCATGGCAAAGGCGCGGCCGGTCTTTTCGTTGACCACCTTTGACAGGCCATAGCTGTCCATCGGGTCGCTGTCGTAATCTTCTTCCAGCGGAAATGAATGATAATCCTTGTCGCCCTCGGCAAAGCAGACGCCATAGGTGGTTTCCGAGCTGGCGAAGATCACCTTGCGCACCCCCAGCTTCATCGCCGCTTCCAGCACGTTGTAAGTGCCGACGGTGTTCTGCGCGAAGGTGGTGTTGTCGGGATTGATCATCACCCGCGGCACGGCCGCGAAATGCACGATGGCGTCGGGGGCCTTCGGGGGTGCGCCTTCCTCAAAACCATCAAAGCCGAAATGGGTGGTAAGGGCGTTGAAGACCTGGCCGCTGTCGGTGATGTCGGCGATCAGCGTGTTCACCCCCGGAAGGTCGAGCGGCTTGAGATCGACGTTCAGTATCTTGTAGCCCCTTGCCAGCAGATGGGGCACGGCATGGCGACCGGCCTTGCCTGTGCCGCCTGTAAAAACGATGCGTTTGGTCATGTGTCTCTCCGCGTCCATGCGTCCATCTGATAGCCCTGCTTGGCACGTGCAGGCCAGCATTACCCATTCCTTCGTAGCATCGGCGCGAAAAAGCACTCCGCTGATGCGGCCGTTCTTCAGCATGAACGCTGCGCCATTGACTGTGGAGACATTCCTCAGAGGGACCGGAGGACACCCGTCACTACAGTTTTCTGGAAACTCTCGATTTCGCAGGAGCGTTGTTCAAAAAGGGCGATTTCGCTGTTCGGGCCCAACTGCCAGGCGATGTCCACAGGCGTCGGCACGGCATCTCGGTCGTGCAGCTGCACTGCCATGGGGTCAACCTCACCCGGATTGCGCGCCAGGCCCTGGTCAATAACATCATTCGCCTGATGGGCTGTCGAGGCAACGTTTTCACACAAGGACAACTCGGGGTGATACGGGACGCCCTAGAAGGTGCCGTTCGCGTGGCGGTTCTCGACGGCCTCGATCAGTATGTCGGGGCTTGCGGCCAGACTGCACCCGCCCGGGGGGCAGGCGGATCACAATGCTGGAATGCCTTGGCAGGCGTCGCCGTCCAAGTGGTGGGCCTGCCGTCAGGCATTGGATACCTTGCGTCCGCTTCGGGCCTGGTGCAATCGCGGGCAACGGTGATCTCGGCGCCCGGGGGCGGCGCGGACCGGTTCAGTGCCCCGCAATGTACGAGGCCGTGTCCAACGCGATCCTTGGCCGCCGGCGGCGCAAGGCCGCACGATAGCTTTCCTGCGAAACCTGCCTGGCATAACTGCGGCGCTGGTTCCAAAGCGCCGGCGTCTAACCGCATACGACAAGTGTGATACGGCACAATGGCGGGCCAGTACTGACGAACACGTTAGAAAAAACCCGTTGCAGGGCCTCGCGCCCGCCGCTGTGTCCATCGGCCACTCACGGCGCGATGCTGGTGCCGGCGAATGGGGCATTTGCGGCGATCAAGCGTTCTCCTAAGCCGCCGAAGCATTCCATGCTGACGGCAATTTCGCGCATGAACGTCACTGGAGCGATCCCGGCTTCAGGGACGCAGCAATCGCGCAGCGGGTCGATCAAAGCTTTGGCGGCCAGCCTTGAAGCCCATGATGGGAGAGGCAATTGTGGCAAGGCCCTCGTCGGCGCTCGCGACGTCTAGCACGATCAGGTCGGCGTGATGCCCGACCGAAAGCCCATAGTCCGCCAGCCGCAAAATGCGGGCCGGGCCTTCGGTGATCATCCGCAGACAGGCCGGGAAATCACCCGCCCCCAGATGCATGAGATTGGCATAAAGGTTCGCCATCCGCAGCAGAGAGCAATCGCCATAGGGGGTGAACGGATTCATCACGTTGTTTGTCGCGACCGCAACCGTGACGTCGTCCAATAGATGCAGGGGCGCCACGCCCCGGGGGGCGCGGTGGCCCTGATCCATGCCGTTCAGATAAAGATCGGTCGCGGGCAAGGCGGTCACGGCCACATTGGCCTTTGCCAGCATCCCGGCATGCGTGGCCAGAGAATGGTCTTCCATCACCGCCAGCTTGGTCACATGCCCCAGATTCACGCGCCCTTGCCAGCCCTGCCGGATCGTCCGGTCGCAGATCGCCCGGATATGAGAGCCTTCGGGATCCAGATCGAAATCCAGATGAAAATCCAGATCGACATCGTGCCGCGCGGCCATGTCGAACAGGATATCGATCTGTGCCATGGGATCGATGTCCGTGTAGGGGCAGCCCCCCAGCAGGTCGGCGCCCAGGTCCAGCGCCTGTTCTAACAGGGCCCCGGTTCCTGGATCGTTGGTCAGACCCTCCTGCGCAAAGGCGCAGACCTGCAGATCCAGCGCAAAGGCATATTCGGCACGCAGCGCCAGCACCGCCTGCAGGCTTCGCAGCCCGGCACGGGGATCGACCTCGACATGGCTGCGCATATGCATGGTGCCCTGGCTGATCGCGGCCTCGATGACCCGTGCCCCGCGGGCATGGACGTCGGCCACGGTGAAGTCGCGCTTGAGGGTACTGACAGCGGCAACGGCCTGTTGCACGCTGTCGACCTGTCCGCAGCGACACAGCAACCCGGCCTTGTCCAGATGGATATGCGCTTCGACCAGACCCGGCAGGACAGTGCGACCGCCGAGGTCACGAACCTCTCGTGCCTTACCGAGGTTGTGGCCAAGGGCTGCGATGCGCCCGTCGACAATACCGATATCTGACGCACCTTGCGGCAAACGGGCGTTGGTCAGGATGAGGTCGAGCATGGTTCTTGAATCCGGGGGGAGCTTCTGTATTCTTCTACTGTATGCACTTACACGACAGGCTTACAACAAGAGAGCGGCCCGGAATGGATCAGAACAGTGAACGCGACCTGCAGGCGGTCAAGGATTACCTGGCGGCCTCGATGGCTCCGGACCCAGTGCGGGCGGCACAATTCGTGGCGCCGGGGTTTGTCTGCCGCTTCACCGGTGGGCGCCGGTTCGACACGCCCTCGGGTCCGACCGGTTTCAATGCCACACGCTATGCCTGGGTCAAAAAGCGGATCGAGCGCTATGACGTCGTGCCGGCGGGAGACAAGACGATCGTTTACAGTCTGGGCTATCTGTATGGAGAGTGGCCGGACGGGACGGGTTTTGACGGCAATCGCTATATAGACCGCTTCACGGTGCAGGACGGGCTGATCCTAGATACCGATGTCTGGAACGACAGTGCGGAATGGATTCTGGACCCCTCTATCGCCAAATCCTGATCAGCCCTTTGCATAGGGCTGCAGGATATTGACCAGATCGCGGCTGCGGCTGCGATCGCCTGACAGCAGGGCACGCGTGGCCACCGCCTCCAGATGCTCGGCCATCATGTCGGCGGCCTTGTCCGCAGGGCCACGCGCAATAAGGTCGATCAGGGCCAGGTGCTCGCTGATGGCGCATTCCGACGAATGGGGCCGGGCCAGCGCTGCAAGGGAAAGCCCGGCCCGATAGCAGATTTCCGTCACATAGCGCACAAGGATCGGCTTGCTGGTCATCTCGGCCAGACGGATGTGAAACTCGGTCGCCAGACGGATAGAGGCGCCATCCGGCCCGTGCCGCGCATCGTGTTCCTGCTGCACGATGTCCTTCAGCACGGCGACCTGATCTGCGGACAGATGCCCCGCCAGATGCTGCACCACCTGCCGTTCCAACGCCACGCGGATGTCAAATATGTCGCGCGCATCGGCAGGCGTGGGTGCGGTCACGGTCGCGATGCGATTGCGGCGCAGATCGACCAGCCCCTCGGCCGCCAGCTGTCCCAGGGCGTGTCGGGCGATGGTGCGGCTGACGCCAAAGCTTTCTCCCAGGGCATCCTCGGGCAGGCGGTCGCCGGGCAGCAGCGCCCCCTCGATGATGGCGCGGCGGATACCTTGGCAAATGGCCGCCATTCGGTCACCGCCGACAGTGCGGGCGCCAGTCGTCATAAGATCGCCCTCCATTCCGGCAAGCTCTCCAAAACTGCGGAAAGTTTCAGCATCGGCGCTCTGACCATCATGAAGCGGCATTCCCGGATTTGCGGGATTGCCGATTCGCCAGCTAAGTCTGCGCTATAAAGTGTATGCACTTTTGCCATGCACCTTTGACAAGGGAACCTTATGAACCCGGATTCTGCACAGATCGCTCCGGAACGAAAGCGAGCAGCGGTCGAACTGTCGCGCGCCTCGGTCGACTTCGGACAGGGCGCGGATCGCGTTCAGGCGTTGCAGCCGACGGATCTGCATTTGGACGAAGGCGAGTTCCTGGCGCTGGTTGGTCCGTCCGGATGCGGCAAATCAACGATTTTGAAACTGGTCGGCGGCCTGACCCGCCCATCCGGAGGAGAGATCATCGTGGGCGGACGCGAGGTCGCGGCCCGGGCGCTACGGGTCGGCATGGCGTTCCAGAACCCCACATTGCTGCCATGGCTGACGATCGAAGAGAACGTCATGCTGCCACTGAAGATCGTGCGCCCGTTCCGTCAGGACTACGCCCGCAAGAAGCGTGGCGAATACCGCGACCGCGTCCACGCGTTGCTGGCCGATGTCGGTCTGGAGAAGTTCGCAGGTCACTACCCGTGGCAGCTGTCGGGCGGCATGCTGCAGCGCGCAAACCTGTGCCGGGCGCTGATCCACGAACCCAGCCTGCTGCTGCTGGATGAACCTTTCGGTGCGTTGGACCAGTTCACCCGCGAGGAGCTGTGGGGCACCATGCAGGATCTGTGGATCAAGCGGCGCCCCACTGTGATGTTGGTCACGCACGACCTCAAGGAGGCCGGGTTCCTTGGCACCAGAATCTGCGTGATGAGCGCGCGCCCCGGCCGCATCATCGACGACAGCCCTGTCACATTCCCTCGTCCGCGCACGGTCGAGATGACCTTTCAACCCGAATTCGTTGCCCTGAACCAGCGCCTGCGCGAACGCATCATCGATGCCCGCGGCGAATCCGCCCAGAAGGTCGCATTATGAAATACGCCATTCGTCGTC
This sequence comes from Paracoccus sp. PAMC 22219, assembly GCF_000787695.1. Classification (GTDB taxonomy): domain Bacteria; phylum Pseudomonadota; class Alphaproteobacteria; order Rhodobacterales; family Rhodobacteraceae; genus Paracoccus. Next base: position 10,908 of record NZ_BBPH01000002.1, read on the forward strand.
GCATGTGGTCCGCCGCCCTGATCGTAGCCTTTTTCGTGGGGTGGGAGGTGCTGTGCTTGGCCCTTGGCGTTTCCGACCTGGTGGTGCCTCGCCCTTCACAGGTGATGGCGACGCTGATCGCGCGCTTCCCGGTGCTTTGGCCGCATATCCTGCAGACGCTGTGGACGACCATGATCGGGTTTGGCCTGGGGGTGGTCGTTGGGGTGGTGATCGGCGCACTGATCGGCACATCGCGTGTGGCCTATGACACTGCCTATCCGCTGTTGATCGGGTTTTCGTCGATCCCAAAGGTCGCGGTGGTTCCGATCTTCGTGCTGTGGTTCGGCGCGGGGCCGGTCCCCGCGGTCCTGACCGCGTTGGCCATGTGCTTCTTTCCGATCGTTGTAAACATCGCCACCGGCCTTGCCACCACCGAGCCCGAGATGGAGGACGTGTTGAAATCTCTGGGCGCCAGCAAGATGGACCTGCTGCTGAACGTGGGGCTGCCGCGCACCATGCCTTTCTTCTTCGCCTCGCTGAAGATTGCGGCCACCTATGCCTTTGTCGGCACCGTGCTTGCCGAGACCGTCGCCTCGAACAAGGGCATCGGCAACGTGATGATGAGCGCGTCCTCGAACTTCGACGTGCCGCTGGTCTTTGCCGGATTGTTCATCCTCGCCTTCCTTGGGGTCGCCCTCTACGTCCTGTTCTCGCTGATCGAGGGCCGGGTTGTGGGCTGGGCGAACCGCCGCACCGACCTGTCCCCCTCCTGATCCGAAAGGTTTTCCGATGCTGAAATCCCTGCTTGCCGCCGCATCCCTGATCGCGCTGGCCTCCCCCGCGCTGGCCCAGACCGACATCCGCTTCACCCTGGGATGGAAGACCCAAGGGTCGGACGCGCCCATCCTGCTGGCCCAGCAAAAGGGCTATTTCGAGGAGGAGGGCCTGAACGTCACCATCGACCAGGGAGAGGGTTCCGCCGCTACCGTCACCCGCATCATGTCGGGCACCTATGATGCGGGCTTTGGTGATATCAACGCCATCATCCAGAACGCGGCCGAACGTCCCGACCAGACCCCGGTCATGGTCTATCAACTATGGAACGATCCGCCCTTCACGATCGTAACCCGCAAGGAAAGCGGCATCGAAAGCCCCGCGGACCTGGAGGGAAAAACCCTTGGCGGTGCTCCCGGCACGCCCACGACCAAGCTGCTGCCAGTCTTCGCGCGCATGAATGACGTCGATCTGGACAGCATCATCATCGAAAGCCTGGCTCCGAACCTGACCGAACCCATGCTGATCCGCGGCGATATCGACGGCGCGATGGTGTTCAACATCACCGCCTGGTTCAACCTGATCAACAACCGCCAGGATCCTGCCGCCGATTTCAATTGGCTGAATTTCGGCGATCACGGCCTCGACCTCTATGCCAACGGGGTCATGGTCTCTCAGGCGATGATCGCCGACAATCCGGACGCGTGACCGGCCTGGTCCGCGCGATCAACCGCGCAGCGGTCGAGATCGCGCAGGACCACGAGGCTGGGGCTGATGCCGTCCTGGCGTTCGACAACCTCGCGAACCGCGATCTGGAAATGGCGCGGATGATGTTCTCTTACGAAAACCTGATCGCGTCGGACGAGGTAACCCGGATCGGCTTGGGTGACCTGGACGACGACCGCCTGTCACGCGCGATCGACATCGTCGCCGAGGGCTATCAGCTGGAAACGAAGCCCGATGTCGCCCAGGTTTTCGACCGCAGTTTCCTGCCCCCGCAGGACGACCGTCAACTGGTTCTGGCCGACTGATCATGGTCGCCGCATTGCAGCCAATGGTGACCAGCCCGCACCCCCTTGCGACCAAGGCCGGGGCGGATGTCCTGCAGCGCGGCGGCACCGCGGCCGAGGCTGCGGTGGCGATGGGCGCCGTTCTGACGGTGGTCATGCCACATTTCTGCGGCTTGGGCGGCGATGCGGTTTGGCTGCTGGCCGACCGCGACGGCTGGTCGACCACCCTGATGGGCATCGGCCAAGCGCCCGCCGTTTTGCCGGATCTGCCGGACGCGCTTCCCTTGCGGGGGCCGGGCGCGATGCTGACGACCGCCTGCGCGGTCGACAGTTGGGACCACGCGCTGCGGCTGTCGGCCGCGCGATGGGGCGGAACCATGACTCCGGACGCGTTGCTGGCAGCCGCACTGACCCTCGCTCGCGATGGATACAGACCCGGTGCCAGCCAGAGGTTCTGGCTTGATTTCCGAGCCGCGGACTGGCCGGACTGGCCGGGCTTTGCGGAGCAGTTCGCCACCGGCGGGGACGATCTGCTGCGGCAACCGCAGCTGGCCGAGATCCTGTCCCTGCTGATCCGCGATGGGCTACGCAGCATCTATGACGGGCCGGCCGCGCAGCGCATCGCCCAAGGCTTGGGACACGCTGGTGCGGCGCTGACCGCTGCCGACCTTGCTGCCACGCGATGCCGCGAGGCGCAGCCTCTGGCCCAACCCTATCGAGACCTGACGCTGCTGGCGCCGCCGCCACCCACGCAAGGTGTGACGACACTGGCGATCATGGGCATCCTCGACCGGCTGCCGATGCCATCCGACCCTGCCGCCCGCACGCATCTGCTGGTCGAGGCCGTCAAGCAGGCCTTTCTGGATCGCGACCAGATCGCCGATCCCGATCATGCCGACGTTGATCCGCTGGCCATGCTGGCAGCGCCGAGACTAGACGCCAAGGCCGCCGCAATTTCCACCGGTAGGGCGCTGGCATGGCCGCAGACCTTCAAGCACGGCGACACCGTTTTCTTCGCCGCAACCGATGCAAAGGGATGCTGTGCAAGCGTTCTGCAAAGCACCTACTTTGATTGGGGCAGCGGCTGCGTGATCGGTGATACGGGGATCATCTGGCACAATCGCGGTGCCAGCTTCTCGACCAGTTCGGGCCATCCAAACGCCATCGTACCGGGAAAGCGGCCATTCTACACCCTTAACCCCGGTATCGCGCTGAGACATGGAATGCCGCATCTGCTTTACGGAACACAGGGCGCGGACGGTCAGCCCCAGACGCTGGCCGTCCTGTTGACGGCTCTGATTGATCTCGGGCTCAAGCCGGCCGAAGCACTGGCACAACCGCGATTCCTTCTTGGCCGTACCTTTTCCGACAGTCGCGATAGTCTCAAGATCGAGGAATCCTTGGGCTCGGCAGTCATTTCAACCCTGACCGTTCTTGGCCATGAGACCGCCGCATTGCCCGCTCTGTCCCCGATTTTCGGCTGTGCGGGCGCGATTCACATCGATGTGACGGGTAGCTCAGGGGCGCATGACCCGCGTGGAGAAGGGACTGCGCTCTGACAAGTCATCGTTCAAAAACGACGCCAGAGATTAACTTCGCTGCGCCAATACCTCTGTCCGAGCGGGGCGCTATCCTAACTGGAAATGCATCCGCAAGCCCGCCGAAGTCCCCTTCGCCGGCCACCCCAGCTTTAGCGCCAAGACCCGCAATGCACTACGACTGAAACCGGACCACCCGATAGGGGCAGGCCATCAATATGGACCGATATGCTCAAAGTAAGGGCCCCCGAATCTTGTCGCTCGCATCCGGCACCCTCGATACAAACCAAAGGTCCTCCGATCACGGATGCTGCTAATACGTCAAAGACAGAGCCATCCTCACCATCAACGGTCAGACCCTTGATGCTGGCACGCCGGTTGATGACTATTTTCTCCGGTTCGCCCTCCATTTCTTGCTTCACAATGCTCCAACGGGTGTTTTGATAGAGAGCGTCATCCATATTCCCAAAGGGTTGTATTGGTTCGGCAACCGCGTCGCGTCGGACCCAAGAATTCCGCACAGGTGATGCTGCATCCCTCGGGTATGCGGAACTGGCTGGTCAGGACCTGCTCCGGACGCAGGGCCGGCGAGGGTCAGGGTGGGCAGGCTTGACAGACATGATTTGTACTTGAAGCAGATTCGACCCAAGAATTGCTTGACGCAGCGGGCCGAGATGAGGAACGTCGGGTATCGCTCATACAAATGATTCATGACATGAATTTAAAGAGTCTGGCGGACGCTACTCCGCATGCCGCCTCCCTGATAGAGGGGATGCGAGATTTCGGCTATACACTTGAGACGGCGATGGCAGATGTCATCGATAACTCGATCACCGCGGGAGCGACGGCGGTCCATATCGTCGCTGACACGATATCCGACGCCCCATGGATCGCGATTGTCGATGACGGGTCGGGAATGACGCGGGAGGAACTGATCGAGGCGATGCGGCCTGGATCGCGCAACCCTCTCGAACAGCGCTCGACACACGACTTGGGCCGCTTCGGTCTCGGGCTTAAGAGCGCGAGCTTTTCGCAATGCCGGATGCTGACAGTCGCAAGCCGACGGAATGGCACCACCACCGCCGCGACATGGGACCTTGACGAGGTGTCCAGGAGCAACCGTTGGGAGGTGCAGGTAGAGGGGGACCCCGTCTCCTTGCCAGCGATCGAGCAACTGACCGAAAGCGGCACCATCGTTCTCTGGCGCAAGCTGGACCGCCTGTCGACCAACGTCCGTCACGAAGCCAAGAGGCGCGCGTCGGAGATCAATGCCGCCCTGTCCGGCGCGGAACACCATCTGCGCCTGTGCTTCCACCGATACATGGAGGGGTCGAAGCCGCAGCTGAAGCTGTTCCTGAACGGTCGAAGGCTGGTGCCGCTGGATCCGTTCGCATCGAAGCACCCCGCAACGCAGGCCGGTGAGATCGACCCGATCCCCTATGCGAACCAAACGATCTTCGCCCAATGCTTCACGCTGCCGCATCATGGTCGGATGACGAAAGCCGAGTGGGGTCAGATCGGCGGACCGGAAGGTCATCTGCGGTCTCAGGGATTCTACATATATCGCGAGCGCCGGCTGATCATCGCCGGGGGGTGGCTCGGGCTTGCCCGCGCGAGCGAGCTGACCAAGCTGAGCCGCGTCCGGGTCGACATCCCGAACACGATGGATGCCGACTGGAAGATCGACGTGCGTAAGGCATCGGCGCAGATGCCACCCGTTGTCCGCGATCGGTTGAGACGTATCGTCGAACGAATGCAGGGCACGTCCAAGCGGACCTATCAGAAGCGCGGTCGCAAATTGGTGGACGAGGCGAACATGCCGCTATGGAACCGGTTCCAGAAGGACGGAAGCATCATCTATCGTCCCAATGCCGATCATCCGGCCATCGAGGGGTTCGCGCAGGCCCTGCCCGAGGAGTTTCGCAACGGCTTCCGCACCTGCATCAGGCTGCTCGGTGCCGGATTGCCAGTTCCCGCGCTCCACGCCGACATGCTGGGTGGCGCCGAAAGCGTCGAGGCGGATCAGACGGAGTTCGAGGATGTCGCGGAGTCGGTGGAACAGGCCGTCAGGACACTTCTGGCGACCGGCATGACCGGAAACGACGTGCTGCAGGTGCTATGTTCGACCGAGCCGCTCATTCGTCACAAGGACCAGATTCGCGCGATGCTCGACGGGATGCAGGAGAACTGAGGACATGACCAACCAGATCGCTCACCTCGACTCGGTGATCTCTCAATCGCTGGCGCATCACCGCAAGACGGGCGATGAATTGCGGGGCATGATTGCCAACTTCAACGTCCTTCTGGGCATCGGCGCGGACGAAGCGGCCCTTGAGCAGCTGGCCCGGGACATCGAAAGCCGGTTCAGCGTCACCATGGGCCTCGGGGCGATGGTCGCCGACGCGGACTTTCAGCCGTGGCTCGACGACGCGAAGGCCTCGATCGCGCCATTTTACTGGGACCGCTACAAGAAGCTGCTGCTGAAGAACGGCCTTCCTCAGGACGTGGTGACATCCACCGACGCCATCACGGAACGGATCCTCGGCCGGCTGGGCAATCCGCGGCTGGAGGAGCAATGGGACCGACGCGGAATGGTCGTCGGGCATGTCCAGAGCGGGAAGACCGCGAACTACACCGGCCTGATATGCAAGGCAGCCGATGCAGGCTATCGGTTGATCATCGTCATCGCGGGCATTCACAACAACCTCCGCAACCAGACCCAAGAGCGTATCGACGAAGGCTTCATCGGCCGCGATACCGGCCGCACGGGGCAGAAGGGAAACCATGCGATAGGGGTCGGCCTCTTCGACGACCGTCACGTCCCGGTCAGCCTGACCAACACCAAGCGGGACTTCCACAAGGAGACCGCGTCGACGAACACCAGCCAGATCGATTCCTACAAGGTCCCGGTCGTCCTGGTGATCAAGAAGAACCCGAGCACGCTGAAGAACCTTCTCGACTGGCTCAAGGACAACAGCGCGAGGGGCGACGAACAGATGATCGATCAGCCGATGCTGCTGATCGACGACGAGGCCGACAACGCCTCGATCAACACGAAATACGCCAAGGAGGAGGTGACGAAGATCAATGGGCAGATCCGCGATCTTCTCAAGACCTTCCGCCGCAGCTGTTATGTCGGATACACGGCGACGCCCTTCGCGAACATCTTCGTCGACCCCGACCAGTATGACGACGCGCTGAAGGAGGATCTGTTTCCCAAGCACTTCATCATCGGCCTCGATGCCCCTACGAACTACTTCGGCGCAAGCAAGGTCTTCATCGACGGACTGCCCGAGGACGGTCCTCCGGTCTGGCTGCGGCACATCACGGACAACGCGGATGTCCTGCCCGTCAAGCACAAGATCGACCAAGACATCGCCGATCTTCCGCCTTCGCTCATCGAGGCGCTGCGCGCATTCCTCATCGCGCGCACGATCCGCAACCTCAGGGGCCAGGCGTCGAAGCACTGCTCGATGCTGGTCAATGCGAGCCGTTTCACCGCCGTCCAAGGCAGGATCCGCAACCGCATCCACGAACGTCTATCCGACATCCAGAACGCGGTCCGGATCAACGGATCCTTGAGCACCCGAGGGCTGGCCGATCCCGAGATCGCAGCCCTGCATGATGTCTGGCGTAGGGAATACGCAGACACCGGGTTCGCGTGGGACGACGTCCAGGCGACGCTGCTGGATGCCATCGCCGCGGCCAAGGTCGTGGAGGTCAACAGCCGGGGCAACGGGCTGGACTATGCGCCAACCGGCGAGATCGGTCAGACAGTGATCGCCGTAGGCGGCTATTCCCTGTCGCGCGGCCTGACGCTCGAGGGGCTGACCGTCACGTGGTTCCTGCGGAATACCATGATGTATGACACGCTGATGCAGATGGGGCGTTGGTTCGGATATCGAGGCGGCTACGAGGACCTCTGCCGGATCTGGATGCCGACAGACGCGATCGACTGGTATGCCCATATCGCCGAGGCTTCGGAGGAACTGCATCTCGAGCTCAAGAGCATGGAAGACGCCAAGCTTACACCTGCCGATTTTGGGCTGGCCGTCCGTAGCCACCCGTCCGCTCTTCTCGTGACTGCGCGCAACAAGATGGGGTCAGGGCAGAAGGTCGTTCATATCGGCCTCTCGAATGCTTGGGTCGAAACTGCCAAGCTGGGCGTCGGGGATGTTGATGCCAACCTAGACCTTGCGAAAAAATTCCTTGATCAGCTGTCCGCAGCCGGGTTCGGACCCGATAAGGCGGAGGATCCGAGTGGTGGGCGTTTGCTACGGGAAGTGCCTGTCGATCTGATCGAGCGGTTCCTCCTAGGATGGCGCAATCATGAGGCTGCGTTCCTGACACAGACCGCGCCGATCCGACGCTACATCGATGCCCGCAAGGACAACGAGCTGAAGCATTGGGACGTATTGATCGCAAGCGTCAAGGGGGAAGAACTGCCGTTTATTCACTCGAACTGGAGCATTGGGCCCCAAGTTCGGAAGATCGATCTTGGCGATCTTGAGAAAGGCCTGCTGTCGATCAGTGGCAAGAAGGCCAGAATCGCGTCAAGAGGTGTGGAGAAGATCGGCGTTTCAGCTGACGCCACTACCGCGGCCGAGGCAGCTTATCGCAAGACTTTTAACAAAAAAGAGAGGGACGAGAGCAGCAGCATCAACTATCCGGATAAGATCTATCGCAAAGTGCGCGAGCAGCCGCTGTTTGTGCTCCAGATCGTTAAACTGCGCGATAAATACTACGGCAAAGATGACAAGCTCCTGCTGTCTCTTCCAAGCAACTTTCCCAAATCCGTCGTGGTGGGCTGGGGGATGAGCCTGCCGATCTCCAGCATTCCGGGAGAGCGCGTCGAATATATTGTCAACGCGCAGAAGTTCCGCGAGCTCTATGGAGATGACGACGATACCGACGACGAGGGCCTCATCGATGGCTGAGACCCCTTGGGACGACCTGGCCCCCGACGCCGGTCGCCGGTTGGACGGCCGTGGCCGTCACGACATCTTCTGGGCGAGAATGCCGGACGGTGCGCCTGGACTCGTGCTGAGGCTTGGCGAGGGAGTGGACGAAGTCCACCCGCTTCCGCAGATGCGGAACCTGACGCTTTCCTACCGGACGCTCGAAGGGCGCGGCAATCTCTGCATCTCTCTTTCGGATCGGGGTCAGGTCGACATCTTCGAGACACTCTGCCGCGACGTCGCCGCCGCGGCCGAAGCGACTGACAGCCCCACCGCCGCAGTGTCGCGCGCCGTCCAGCGCACCCTGCGTTGGCACCATCTGCTGCGCAGTGGCAGCGCGGGCGGCCTGACCTTGGAGGAGCAGCGGGGCCTCGTCGCCGAGCTTGCGGTGCTGCGCTACCTGGCCCGGTCATGCGGTCCCTTGGCAGCGGCCGAAGCCTGGAAAGGCCCCGAGGGGAGCGCCAAGGATTTCGAGCTCGCCTCGATGCACGTCGAGGTCAAGGCAAGACGCGGGGCAGCCCATCCGAAGATTGCCATATCCTCGGAGGTGCAGCTTGAGGCGGTCGAAGGATTCGCACTGTATCTGCATGTGATCGACGTGGACACGGCAATGGCGACGGACGGGCTGTCATTGGCCGACCATGTCGAGATGACGGGAGCCCTTTTAGCGTCGGATCCGGCAGCCGTCGACATGTGGGAGCGGCGCATCGCTGCGACAGGTTTCCGCCCGGAGGACGTCGATGAAAGACGCGTGTGGAAGACCGGCACATCTCGGACATACGAGGTCCGTGACGGCTTTCCCCGTATGACCCCTCCGCTGCCGCTCGGCGTGGAGAACCTGAAATATTTCATCAATCTGCACGCCTGCGCGCCTTTCGAAGTCACCCAAGACGTGCTGTCGCCCGCGAGGATCGCCTGATGTCGGATCTTGACGAATTCCACCGGAGCTTCATCGCCGACATCCAAGGCGATGCGGATGCGTCCGGGACCTATACGCAGGAAGCCTTCTTCGAACGGATCGGCGAGTTCCTGACCGAGGCCGGCGAGATCGATCAGGCGGACTACGCCCATTATGAGTGGACCGATAGCTTGGATGACGAAATTCAGGTTACGGGTTCGGGCGGAGATCCAACTGAATCCGAGGGTGTTCTTGCACTTATATTGTGTGATTTTCAGATCACCCCGGAGGTGAGAACGACGCGTGCCGTCGACCTGAAAGGACAGTTCAAAAAACTTGTATCTTTTTTGCGTAATGCCCGGTCCGATCAGTTCCGGGACCAGATGGAGGAGACGAGCCAAGGAGCCGGTCTTGCCGATCTCATCGCGACGCGGTGGGGTCGGATAGTCAAGATCAAGCTGATCTACGTCACGAATTCGGATAATCGTGCGCGCGTCGACGCGACGCCTGCGGGCGAGATCGACGGCAAGCCCGTGACCTACAACGTCTGGGACCTCAAGCGACTGCAGGGATACGCCGAGCAGGGCAAGGCACGTGCCGACATGACCATCCGGTTCAGCGAGGATTTCGGTGCCGGCGTGCCGGTCCTGAAGGCGTCGGGATCGGACGCCGCGCTGGAGAGCTACATCGCCGTGATTCCCGGGCGTCAGCTTGCGGAGATCTACGATGTCTGGGGCGCGCGCCTGCTGGAATCGAACGTCCGCAGCTTTCTTCAGGCAAAGGGCGGGGTGAACCGGGGCATCCGCAGGACGATCCTCGAGGAGCCGCACATGTTCCTGAGCTACAACAACGGTCTTGCCGCCACGGCCGAGGAGGTCGAGGTTGAGCAGACCGACGATGGTCTGCTGCTCAGGTCGGCATCCAACCTGCAGATCGTCAACGGAGGACAGACCACGGCATCACTGCATGCAGCAGCCAAGGCCGCTGGTGCCGGGATGGATGACATCTTCGTCCAGATGAAGCTGAGCATCGTTCCCCCGATTCTCTCGGAGAACGTCGTCCCGCGCATCTCGGAATACGCGAACAGCCAGAACAAGGTGAACGCGGCCGACTTCTTCGCGAACCATCCCTTTCATGTTCGTATCGAGGAGCTGTCGCGGAAGCTGCTCGCGCCCTCCGGGGATCGTGGATATCGCGAGACGAAATGGTTCTATGAGCGCGCGCGGGGACAGTATGCCGATGCGCGCGGCAAGATGACCGAGGCCGGGAGGAAGCGGTGGGACGCCGAGTTCCCCCGGTCGCAGTTCTTCAGCAAGACCGATCTCGCCAAGTTCGAGAACACGTGGAATGGCCAGCCGTTCATCGTCAGCCAAGGGGCGCAGAAGAACTTCGCGGCCTTCGCACGCTCGATCGAGAAGGTGTGGGGCAAGAGCGGTGACAGGGTCGATGATGGCTGGTTCAGGCACCTGATCGCAAAGGCGATCATTTTCCGGAAACTGGAAAAGCTCGTCTCGGCCCAAGCCTGGTATGAGGGCGGTTACCGGGCGAACATTGTGACCTATGCGATCGCAAAGGTCGCCGCCGACATGGCTGCGCGGGACAAGGTGGTGGATCTTGCGCGGGTCTGGCGCACGCAGGACGTGCCGCCTGCGCTGGAGGAAGCGTTGCTGACGGCGGCTGCCGAGGCTCAGGAGGTGATCACAAGCCCACCCGCCGGAGTGCGCAACATGAGTGAATGGGCCAAGAAGCAGGCGTGCTGGGAACAGTTCCGCAAGCGGAAGCTGTCCTATCCCGAAGGCCTCGAGGACATGATCGTCGATCCGGAGGAGGTCAAGGAGACGGCCCGGGACGAGAAGACCGACCGCAAGCTCTCGGAGGACCTCGTCGATCAGGTTCGCGTGCTGGAGCTGGGCGGGGAGTTCTGGGCCAAGGCGCAGGCTTGGGGGCGGGAGCGGCGACTGCTCAGCCCTGCAGAGTTCGGCGTGCTGGGAATCTGCGCCAAGATGCCCTCGCGCCTTCCGACCGAGCGGCAAACGAGCATGGCGGTCTCCGTCCTCGCGCGCCTCGAGGACAACGGCTTCATCCGCGACGCTGCGGACGCCTGACACGGTTCAGGGCAGCAATGCCCTGACCGCCTTGGCGATCTGCCACGCCAGGTATGGGGGGACGGCGTTGCCGACCTGATGATATTGCATCGTCCGCGGCCCGCAAAAGAAGTAGTTGTCGGGAAAGGTCTGAAGCCGCGCCGCCTCGCGGACCGTCAGCGACCGGCACTGGGTCGGGTCGGGGTGGATGAAGTAGTGTCCATCCTTGGAGATGTGGCTGGTGACGGTGGTGGATGGCCTGATCCCGGCTTGGGTCCTGAAGCGGTCGGCGAAATCTCCGCTCTCACGGTTCCTGTGCTCGGGCTGCAGCCAGTCCGGGAACTCCGACAGCTTGGGCGCGCGCCCGGTGACCTTCGTAAATGTCGAGGAGAAGAGGTAGCGCCCTAGATCTGCGGGTATATGCCCCCGCGTGTCGTGATGCAGGACAACGTTCAGGTGCGGGTCGCAGAGCCATCCGTCCAAGGGCGCAGGCGGCCTCTCGTCGCCGGGCCGAATGGCAACGCGATGATCCGGCAGCGAGTTGGACCGTGCGACCTGGCGCAGCAGTCGCGCAAGATCCGGGGACAGGGTGTCGAGTGCGGCGATCCGTTCGGCATGATCGCGGACGGCCCTCTGCCAAGCAGCGCAGCTGTCCTCCTTTGAGAGACCGCTGCGCAGCGCGGGCATCCCGCGAAGGGCCTCATCGACCGTCACCGCGCCGGAATGAGCCAGAAGCGTCGCTCCTGAGAAAACCCGCGTAAGGACATCCCTGCGGACGCCCAGGATGATGACCCTGTGGCGCGCCTGCGGAACACCATGCTCTTCGGCACGCACGAGAAAGTCACGTGCCGGAGCGCGGGAGCCGTCCGCCGGAGAAGGCACCGTCAGCGGCAGCAGGCGGTAACCGTCCGCAGCCCCCTCTAGATCGTCAAGGACGCGCGTAAATATCCCGCCGCCGTCCACCTTGCTGGAGAGCATACCCTTGACGTTCTCCATGACGAAGGCGGCAGGTCGTAGACGTTCGAGAATGCGGACGTATTCGCGATAGAGATAGTGCCGTTGATCGTCCTCGGCGACATAGCCCTGCTTGCCCTTGTTCCGCGATCGACCAGCCAGCGAATAGGCTTGGCACGGCGGACCACCGATGAGGATCGTGTTCCCGCCGAACTCCTCCCGCGTTTTGTCCAATGTATGGGCGATGCTCTCGAACACGCCCGGTTTGCCCAGCACGAGCTGTCTGACCTCGCTGCAGGCGGCCTGCCAACGATCGGGATGGCGCTGCAGCATGGGCCCAAAACCTCCCCCGCCTTCGAGTGCCCGGTAATATTCATCTGGCAACCCGTCCTCGAAGCATCGCAGGAACGATCGGAGACGCAGCGTGGCAACCGCATGCTGGTCCATCTCGACCGACATGCGGATCTCCATCGGCATCCCCGGCTCTCGGCCAGCCCGGGAGAACCCTTCCCCTAGGCCACCGGGACCGGCGAACAGATCAATGATCCCGTAATTGATGGTCATGGCATCCCCCGCTTTTCGATGCCGTCATAGCGGAAAAGTTCATGCCCGCGCCAGGTGGAAACGACGGACCGGAAGCCCCATGTCGGACATATGACCGACGTGATGGACAGACAGACCCGCTCCAAAGTTATGGCAAGGATCCGTGGACGTGACACCAGGCCCGAGTTGCTCGTTCGCAGGTCTCTTCATGCCATGGGGTTCCGCTTCCGGCTCAATCAGCGCAGGCTCCCGGGCTCACCAGATATCGTGCTAACGAAGTGGCGCACCGCGATCTTCGTCCACGGATGTTTCTGGCACCGACATCACGGCTGCCGCAAAGCGACGACTCCGTCGACGAATGTGGACTTCTGGGTTGCCAAGTTCGAGGCGAACATGGCCCGGGACCAGCGGGCCCTCGATGCATTGGCGGCCTTGGGCTGGAGGACTGCGGTGGTCTGGGAATGCGCCGTGCAGAGGTCCAGTGCGCCATCCACGCTAAGCAGTCTTGTCGATTTCATAAGAGATGGCACGGCCGACAGGATCGACATCGGTGGTGCCGGCGCACCCGTTTCCTGAACCGGCGGCTAGAGAACTTGCGCAGCGAGGTGGCTGCTGCAGGTGCTGACCTAAAACATCAAGCGGATGGTGGCGCTGATCGGCATCCGATTGCCGCTTCGTATCCTCTTGCTGTGCCGCCGGGACGCTCACTCCCGACTTCCGGCTCGAACCACAGGGCCAGTAGCCAAAACAGACAGCAATACTATAACTCCCCGGAAGCGCACCGCTGCGTTGGTCGGTTTTGAAAAAGCCCCAGCCGTTAGCTTCGCTTGTTGGCCGGCATGCGGCTGCACTACATGCTGTTGTCTCCAACCCACGTGAGCAGTCGGCGGCAGAACTGTGAAAGGCACCCTATTCAGTCTCCGAAGGCCATGAGCGTGACCAGCATCCAGATCGCCATGGCGATCACAATCAGGTTCTCAATCAGTGAGACGAAGCCCAAGGGCACGTTGCTGTCGCCGCCGACGCAGGGGCATCTGATCTCGCGCCTGTCGACATAGACCACCTTGCATACCGACACCGCGCCGACGGTGCCGCTGGAATAGCGCGACCGGGATCCACAAGATCCTGACACCCCGGAGCTTCGACAGGCGTGAGGCATAGGGCATTTCTCCGACGAAGGACGGAGCATCCCGATCGACATCGACGGCGCTGTTGGGCTGGCCCCTAATGATGACCGGCCGTTCGGGCCGCATAGCCGGGGCAGAACCAATGAAAGCGAGGTAAGCAAGCCGCGCGTTTCCCTTACTCGACGCAGGGACCGACCTGACAAGCGGTCGTTCCCTGCCCTTTCCGGACCACCGGGATCACGGACAACGGGCCACAACATGGATTTTGGCTGCACCCGGCCGAAAGGGGCTGCCGCCGAAAAGTAGCCGAGGCCACTTGTGCTTAGTCTGAAGAGAACGCCGTGACAAAGCAGGCGTTCATTTTGCTCTCATGCTCTATCAGGTCTCAAAGCCGCCAACGTGTTAAATTTGGCCCGACGACAACAGCGGCCAGGAACCGGCCTTCGTGCTTCCATCGTCAGATACTGTCTTTCGAGACGCCATATCGTGCTGCGACCTGTTCGACAGTCAGGAAGAGGTTGTCGGGCGAGACCTGCATGTTCATCGTGTGATTGCTCCTTGCGATTTCCAAGGCATGACCTTCCTACCTAGGGGTCATAGGCCGCAATCCAGAAACCCTCGTTTGGAACCCTCAACTTATTCCCACCAGCCTCGGAACGGGGGGCGAACCGGAAGCATCACCAAACGATGTTGGTAAGGACGTTGATATCCGAAACTCCCTACGTAGGAAACCTGGCAGTAACAAGTATTTATAGAGTTCTTGGCGGAGGGATTGGTACGGATATCAAACTCTCTTTAAGGGCAGGGTTGGCTGCGGACTTGTCCGTCTTCTAGTTGGTCGAACCAACGGATTGAGGCGCGGTTCATTCTCAAAAGGGGAATGATGTACTCGTTGTACGAGTCATCGAAAATGCGCCACGAGATGCACGCCGTTATGGAACGACACGCCATAATCGTCCATCGGTGGAGGAAACGGCTCTTGGTCGATTTCTTGACTACTGCCCCCTCGGCGATCCCTTCCGATGATATGAATTAGCGCGTAGTGCTGGCTGATGTGACATGTTTCCAGCTTCGCAATCTGCATGGAACGGATAGTGCCAATCATCTTACATGCTCGTGGACGGCATCGCCCCATGGGCTCATGATTTCAGTTGCGCCGCAGTTGCGTCCCGCCTGGCGCATCACACCTGCGGGCACGGCAAAGGCATAGGGATGGACCGTCCGCTTGGCGGTCGTCACCGGACCAAAGGCGGCCAGTGCCTGCGCCACTTCCGGTGGCAGATCCTCGTCTAGGACCGTGCCTGTCGCGGCAGAGGCATCGATGCGGGGGGTGTGGAACGCCTCCTCCAGGTCCATGCCGAAATCCACCATGAAGCTTACCAGGTTGGCTACCGCGGGCAGGATCTTGCGGCCGCCCGATGCGCCGATCGCAAACATCCGGTCGCCCACCTGCCCAACGGTCGGACAGACATTCATCAGGCATCGCTTTCCCGGCGCCAACGAGTTCGGTTTACCCGGTTCGGGATCGAACCACATAATACCGTTGTTCAGCAGCATCCCGGTCTGTCCAGACACGACATGACTGCCAAACATCGACAGCAGCGTCTGCGTCACATTCACCATGTTGCCGTGCCGGTCCACCACACTGAAGCTGGTGGTACATGCCGGGGCGCGCGGGCTTTCGCCCGTATCGCCCGCATGGGCAAGACGATCGCGATAGGCATTGCCCAACCCCGACGCCAGCGCCGCATAGCTTGCCGCAGATGGCGCATCGCCTGGATCGAACGCGGCCTGCATCTGCTGCAGCGCCTTGACCAGTTCGGCCCCGGCGGACAGGCCCGACGGGGCATGGATCACCGCATCCCTATAACGAACCGTCCGCGGCGCAGCTGCCTGTGCCTGATAGGTGCTCAGATCCTCCATCGACAGGCTGCCGCCCTTGGCCCGCACATCCTCGACCAGCATACGGGCAATGTCGCCGTGATAGAAATCCTGAGCGCCGTGATCGGCCATCCGCCGCAGCGTGGCAGCGTGGGCACGCTGGTCCAGCCGCGCCTCGGATGCCGTGGTCCAGCCTGAGATGTCAGGCCATTGCCCATCCGCTAGAAACATTGCTGCCGCATCAGGGTCCTGCGCCAGCTGACGAGCGGTGGATGCGATCAGCAGGGAGGAATACCAATCGAGCAACATCCCCTCCTCTGCCAGCGCCACGGCGGGGGCGAGCAGATCGGCCCAGTCGCTTTTGCCGTAACGCTGATGGGCCAGCGCCATCCCCGCGACTGTCCCAGGCACAGCGACGGAGGTCGCGCCATAGATGTTGCGGTCGTCCTTGACGCGCGTCCAAGGGAACAGGTCAGCGGCCTGTCGCCCGGGCTCCAGCGGATAATCGGCGACCTCCAGACCGACGGGCGCACGCATCCCGAATTCGATTGTCTCAGCCCGCTGCTCGTCCGCGCGCCACAGTGTCATCATGCCGCCGCCCATCGGCCCCGACATCCACGGCTCGACCACGCCCACGGCAAAGGAAGTCGCGACCGCCGCGTCCATCGCGTCGCCCCCGGCGGCCAGGACGGCGGCACCCACTTCAGCTGCCTTGCGGTGCTGGGAGGCGATGACGCCGCCATCGGTCCAAACGACCTCCTTGCGGATGCGCTGCGTTCTGGAAAAATTCGTCATGCTATAGCCTTGTGTTGTCAACGACGCGGCGGACGTGGGACGCCCCCCTGCACCACCTGACCGCGTCAGACCGCGTCATGCAAGGTCGAGCGTGGCAGGACCGGCGTGTTGGACATGCGCGGCAAGGTCTATGGCGGCAGAGGTAAGGGCACGTACGCGCCGTCCCTCGCTGAACTTGACACTCGCGGACGCACGGTTGATTGAGCACCCGCCGTTCACGAAGGAATGGTAGCACAATAACCTCCCCCGTCCGGGCCCGCGCAAGGGTTGCATCATTGGCGCCGGTCAAGACCGCACGGGGCGAATGTTCCTGAAATCCTCCGCCTTATGGACCCGTCATGAAATCCGACCCAAGACAAGCCTCGCAGCCGGGAGCGTCAACCCGCCCGGCTCCCATCAACACGCCAGCCCAAGTCCTGACTGCCAGCGTCATTGGCACGACGATCGAGTTCTTCGACTTTTATATCTATGCCGTAGCTGCGGTTCTGATCTTTCCGTCTCTGTTCTTTCCGGGGTCCGATCCCACAACGGCATTGCTGGCCTCCTTTGCCACCTTCTCGATCGCGTTCTTCGCCCGACCCCTGGGAGCAATCGTCTTCGGCCACTACGGCGACCGCATTGGCCGCAAGGCGACGTTGGTAGCCGCGCTGCTGACGATGGGCGTGTCAACGGTCACCATAGGCCTGCTGCCAACGTACGAGCAGATCGGCGTCTGGGCACCCTTGCTGCTGGCGCTGTGCCGCTTTGGCCAGGGTTTCGGGCTGGGCGGCGAATGGGGCGGTGCGGTTCTTCTGGCGACGGAAAACGCACCCGAAGGCAAACGCAGCTGGTACGGGATGTTCCCGCAGCTGGGTGCGCCCGCGGGCCTCCTGCTGTCATCTGGCTTCTTCTGGGTCCTGCTGCACTTCATCACGCCTGAAGAGCTGCTGGCCTGGGGCTGGCGGTTGCCGTTCCTGTCGTCGATCCTATTGGTCGGGATCGGCCTGTGGATCCGCCTGTCGATTACTGAAACGCCCGAATTCGCCGAAGCCGTGAAGAAGGAAAAGCGCGTTGCGGTCCCCATTGCCGAGCTATTCCGCAATCACAAGCTGAGCCTGTTCCTGGGGACATTTGCAGCATTGGCAACCTTCGTCCTGTTCTACTTGGCGACTGCCTGGCTCTTGTCGTACAACGTGAAGGTCTTGCAGATCCCGTTCAAGGATGCGCTGCTGATCCAGATCTACGGATCGATCGTCTTTGGTCTGACGATCCCCTTCGCCGGAAAGATCGCCGACCGCACGGGACGCTATGGCTTCCTGATCGTCGTCACGATCCTGATCGGTGCATTTGCCCTTTCGTTTGGCCAGCTGATGCAGGGCAGCGCCGAGAACGAAGCGAGCATCTATCTGTTCGTCACGATCAGCCTGGTGCTGATGGGCCTGACCTATGGGGTGATCGGGGCGGCGCTGGCGGCACCGTTCCCGGCACAGGTACGCTATACCGGATCGTCGCTGACGTTCAACTTTGCCGGCATCTTCGGCGCGTCGCTGGCCCCTTACGCGGCAACGTGGCTGCAGATGAACTATGGCATGGCCGAGGTGGGCTATTACCTGCTCGCGGCGGCGGTGATCTCGCTGGTCTGCATCGTGGCAACGGGTCGCGACAAGATTTGATTCCCACGGGATGATACTGCACCTCGCGCGGAGGCGCGGGGTGCAAACGAGGCGCGGTCCATCCTGCGGGTACCTGCTGTCAGCAGTGCGGGCGTCCGCAATCTGCACATTCATATTGATCGTCGTCAGCGCGCCGTGCGAAGGGCGTCGGCCTCGCAACGCTGCAAGATCGCGGTCGCGTCGTCTACGGCTGCCCATGCGCGCTTTGCGAGGCTGCCGCCGACACTACATCGCCGGACCCCAAGCGCTGCCAAGTTGCGGATGCCATCATCGTAATCGTGCACGACAACGTTAACTGGCTTCGGCGCAATGGCGGCAACCAGTTCCGAGACCGCCCCCGCATCTCGGATGAACGGTACGAACAGGCAATCCGCACCCGCATCGGCATAAGCCACCGCCCGGGAGATGCTGTCTGCGACCGACATGCCGGGCACCCGAAAGTTCTCGTTGCGGCCAATCAGCATGACCGTGGGATCCAAGGCGTCAATGGCCGCACGCGCGGCACGAATACGTTCGACCGCCACGGGGGTGTCGTACATCGAGGTGCCGGACCAGTCCTCGATCGACAGGCCCGCGATGCCCGTCGCGACGGCGCGGGCGACGTTACGCGCGACGTCCTCGGGGTGATCCGCGAAACCGTTCTCGAAGTCGGCGTTCACCGGCAGCGGCGTGGCGGATACAAGGACACGCAGATGTTCCAGCGTCTCTTCCAGGCCAAGCGCACCATCGTCCATGCCCGCGGCCCAAGCCGCACCGGCGCTGGTCGAGGCGATGGCGCGAAACCCGGCCCTTGTCAGGCGGACGGCGCTGCCGGGATCCCAGGCATTGGGCAACAGGAAGAAACCACCGTCGTGCAGGCGCCGGAACGTGGCGCGTCTTTCGGTGATCGTCGGAGCGATGGTCATCGCAGGAACTCCTCCAGCTTGCGCAACTGATGGCCTTGGGCGTCGAAATTGCCCGGGGCCAGCCACGCCAGGTAACCGGGGCGCAGATACTGCCAATCCCGATCGGTTATCGCGAACCATGCGGTGTCGCGACTGGCGCCCTTGACGACCATGTGCTGGCGGAACACGCCCTCGGGGCGAAACCCAAAGCGCAGGGCGGCACGCTTGGATGGCACATTCTGATCGTTGCATTTCCATTCGAAGCGACGATAGCCCAAGGTGAAGACGTGGTCCGCGAACAGGAACAGCGCCTCGGTCGCCATGCGCGACCGCTGCAGCGCGGGGCCCCACATGATGCTTCCGATCTCCATCACGCCGTGGGTCTGGTCGATCCGCATCAACGCCTGCCGGCCTTCGGTGCGGCCAGTGGATGCGTCGGTGACTGCGAAGAACATTGGATCGATGGACGCCGAGGCCGTCCCGATCCAATCCGTGAATTCTGCGCGGCTTTTCGGAGGGGCCTCGAACAGCCAGCGAAATCGGTCCTCCGCGCCCTCGGCCGAAGCAGCCTCGTAAAGCGTATCCGCATGGCGCGGCTGCAGCGGCTCCAGCCGCACGTATCGCCCGGCAAGGGGCGCGTGTTCGGGACGCGGGGGTGATGACCAGTCCGTCAGTTTCATGTCCCTTACCCTTTCCGTGCAGTGCCGCATCGTGACCCATGCCGGACTATTGTTCCACCCTGCGCGGATGCCAAGCCGTGGCCCACGCACGTGCATGGCTGACGGAACCGTTCAGGACGCGCGACCGGGATCGCCGGGGCGGCGATGACGAGCCCGGCCGATCGGATGGCCATAGGCCCGGCGGAAAGCCTTGCTTAGCGCCGCGGCATCGCAATACCCGCAGCGCAGGGCGATGTCGTTCAGGCTCAGCGTCGTGCCACTTGCCAGATCCTGGGCGCGGGCCAGCCTGAGCATCCTGAAGAACGCCCCTGGAGGCATGCCCGCATCGGCACGGAACAGGCGGTCCAACTTGCTTACCGACATGCCCCCCCTCTCTGCCAGAGTGGACAGCGAGGCAGGGTCGTCCACGGTTTCGACCATCAGGTCGATGACCTTGCGCAGGCGCACCGATCCGGCGCGCGCCACGCGCAACAGGTCGTCGGGCACATCGCCCCGCGGGTTCCGGTGATCGTGCAGGAACATCGACGATGCGGCGAACGCGTCGGTCTTACCGAACCGCTGTGCGATCAGCGACAGCATCAACGCAAAGGCATCGGACGCGCCCCCGCAGGTCCACACCCGACCGGTCGTTACGTGGCCGACGGACATGACCTGCACTTGGGGAAACGCCTCGGCAAACTCGGGAAGCAACGACCAGTGAAGGGTCGCCGCTTGACCGTCAAGCAGCCCCGCCGACGCCAGGACCCACGGCCCGGTATCCGCACCGATGATCTGCAGGCTGCGGCGCGTGAGATCGCCAACCTGTCGCCGCGTCGAACCTTCGGCGTGGGCGCGGTGGCCATAGCCCGCCACGACGATCAGCACGTCAATGGTACCCGGATACGGCGGATCCGGCGTGACCAGCAATCCGCTGGAGGATCGCGCCGGCGCGTCGCCTGCCGTCAGGATCTGCCAGCCGAGATCCGCCTGTCCCCGATCGCGGACAGCGCGCAGAGGTTCCAGCAAGCACGAAAGCACCATGTTGGAGAAACCGTCAAACAGAAGAAAGGTGACACGCATGGCAAATGATGACGTTCCCGGACAATGCGGTGACAGACTAGGACATGCGGCGTGCGTATGAAAGCCATAGCCTTGGCGTCGACGGAACAGGAGCCTGCAATGCCGCTTGCCATGACCAAGGACGTTTTCATCACCTGCGCGGTGACCGGATCGGGAGCGACCCAGGATCGCTCGCCCCATGTGCCACGCAGCCCACGCCAGATCGCGGACAGCGCCATCGCTGCGGCCAGAGCGGGTGCGGCGATCGTCCATTGTCACGTGCGCGACCCGGACACCGGCGCACCCTCGCGTCGTCTGGATCTCTATCGCGAAGTCACCGACCGCATCCGCGACGCGGACGTTGATGTTGTCCTGAACCTGACGGCGGGCATGGGCGGGGATATTGTCTTCGGCCCGACTGAGGCCCCGTTTCCCGTCAACGCGCAGGCCACCGACATGATCGGCGCGACCGAGCGGATGGCCCATATCGCCGAATGCCTGCCCGAGATCTGCACCCTCGATTGCGGCACGATGAACTTTGCCGAGGCCGATTACGTCATGACGAACACGCCCGGCATGCTGCGGGCGATGGGGGCGATGATGACCGCCTTGGGCGTCAAGCCCGAGATCGAAGCGTTTGATACAGGTCACCTGTGGTTCGCCAAGCAGCTGGTCGCGGAAGGCACGCTGACCGGCCCGGCGCTGGTGCAGCTGTGCATGGGCGTGCCGTGGGGCGCGCCCAATGACCTGAACACCTTTCTGGCGATGATAAACGCGGTGCCGTCGGACTGGTGCTGGTCGGCGTTCAGCCTCGGGCGCGACCAGATGCCATATGTCGCAGCCGCTGTGCTGGCGGGCGGCAACATCCGCGTAGGGCTGGAGGACAACCTGTGGCTTGGCAAGGGACAACTTGCCACGAACGCCCAACTGGTTGAGCGCGCGGTCACGATCACCGAAAACATGGGCGCCCGGATCATCGGCCCGCAGGCTGTGCGGGAAAGACTGGGGCTGGTCAAGCGCGCGCCTGCCGGGGTGGCGGCATGAAGGCCGCGATTGTCGGCGGCGGCGTCATCGGTGGTGGGTGGGCTGCGCGGTTTCTGCTGAACGGCTGGGACGTCGCAGTTGCGGACCCCGACCCGCAGGCGGAACGCAAGATCACCGCGGTGCTGGACAACGCCCGGCGGGCGCTTCCCGCGCTTTATGACCGCGCCTTGCCCCCCGAAGGACGTCTGACATTCCATGCCGATCTGGCTACGGCGGTCGCCGGCGCGGACTGGGTGCAGGAAAGCGTTCCCGAGGTCTTGGAGGTCAAGCACCGCATCCTGCCGATGATCGCGGAGGCGGCTGGCCCGAATGCGATCATCGGGTCCTCCACCTCGGGCTTCAAGCCGTCCGAACTGAACGCGGTGGGCACCGGGGCCATCGTCGCCCATCCGTTCAACCCGGTCTATTTGCTGCCGCTGGTCGAATTGGTCGGTGATGCAGACACCTGCGCTCGGGCAGCGGACATCCTGCGCGGTATCGGCATGTATCCCCTGACCGTCCGCCAAGAGATCGACGCCCATATCGCCGACCGCCTGCTGGAGGCCGTCTGGCGCGAGGCACTGTGGCTGGTCAAGGACGGCATCGCCACCACCGCTGAGATCGACGAGGCGATCCGTATGGGCTTTGGCATCCGCTGGGCGCAGATGGGCCTGTTCGAGACTTATCGCATCGCGGGTGGAGAGGCAGGGATGGCGCATTTCATGGCCCAGTTCGGCCCTGCCCTGTCCTGGCCCTGGACCAAGCTGATGGACGTGCCGGAGTTCAACGATGATCTGGTCGATCTGATCGCCACGCAGTCCGACGCGCAATCGGGCCACCTGTCGATCCGTGAACTGGAACGCCTGCGCGACGACAACGTAGTCGCCATGATCCGCGCCCTGCGCCGCACCGGCAGCGGCGCGGGGGGCGTCGTCACGGCGCACGAAGCCGCCTTGCCCGATGCAGGGGAGCGGGACGGCCTGCCCGTCACCGTCACGCGGCAGGTTCCCTCCAGCTGGACCGATTACAACGGCCACATGAACGAGACCCATTACCTGGAGACGTCATCTCTGGCGACCGACCGCTTCATGCAGATGATCGGGGCCGATGCGGATTACATCGCGTCCGGCCGCAGCTATTTCACGGTCGAAAGCCATGTTTGCCACCTGAACGAGGTGCACGCGGGCGATCGCCTGACGGTCACCACGCAGGTTTTGGCGGGCGCTGGCAAGCGGTTGCACCTGTTCAACCGGATTTGGCGTGACGACGTCCTGGCCGCCACGGTTGAGACGATGCTGCTGCACACCGATCTGTCCACGCGGCGCACCTCGGACCCGGATCCGGCGGTGGCGGCACGCCTGTCGGACTGGGTCGCCCGCCATGCCGCGATGCCTGCCCCCAAAGGAGCGGGCAGGTCCGTGGGTCAGCGGCCTTGAGATCGGCACAGGACA
Source organism: Paracoccus sp. PAMC 22219 (assembly GCF_000787695.1). Classification (GTDB taxonomy): domain Bacteria; phylum Pseudomonadota; class Alphaproteobacteria; order Rhodobacterales; family Rhodobacteraceae; genus Paracoccus. The sequence continues at coordinate 34,177 of NZ_BBPH01000002.1, forward strand.
GGATGGTCCGGAAGTAGGCCTTGGATGGTGTTCCAGCGAAGCGACCAACCCTTGACGGCGATGATCCTGATCCTGCCAGACGCCTCGCTGATGAGCGTGGCGGCGACGCTTGACCCGATGCGCGCGGCCAACCGCGTCTTGGGGAAGCAGCCCTATCGCTGGCGGATCGTGTCAGTCGACGGCGCACCTGTCCGCACAAGCTGTGGGCTGACCCTGCAAGTCGAGGGTCCGCTAGCCACGCAGAGCGATTGCGACCTGCTGATCGTGGTCGCGGCCTTCAACGTTGCGCATCATGCGACGCCCGCCCTGTTGGCGACTCTGCGTCAGGCTGCACGGCGCGCCCGAATGGTCGGCGGCATAGAGGCCGGCAGCTGGGTCCTGGCAATGGCCGGACTGCTGGATCAGCGCAATGCCACGACCCATTGGGAGGATCTAGAGGATTTCGCCGCCCGATTTCCGCAGATCCGCGTGATCCCGGACCGATGGGTGGTGGACGGGCCGGTCTTTACCACAGGGGGCGCCGCCCCGGCGCTGGATTTCATGCTGGCCCTGATCCGGGCGCGGCAAGGGACCAGTTCGGCGCTGAACGTGGCCAGCGTCTATGTCTATGACGAGGTGCACCTGTCAACCGACGCCCAGCCGCTTGTCTCGCTTGGCCGCAACAGCCACCTTGACCGGCGGCTGGCCCGCGTTGTCGCCATCATGGAACAGCATCTGGACAACCCGCTGTCGATCCGTGAGATCGCCGGCCGCACTCGATGTTCGACCCGCACGCTGGAAGGGCTGTTCCGTAATCTCGTCCAGACCTCGCCTGCCGCCTATTATCTGGCGCTGCGCCTGCAATCGGCGCGCAGGCTGGTCGCGGACACCAACCTGCCCATGGCCGACATCGCCGTGCGTACGGGGTTTTCGTCAATTGCATCGCTGTCGCGCGCCTTCAGGCGGCGGTTCGGGCAGCCGCCGACGGCTGCCCGGCGCGGATCAAAGATCCAGAGCAGTCGTCACGGCGGCTAGTCCAGGCTGACCGTCGACGGTCGTGACACCTTCCAGCCAGCCATCCAGCACGGCGCCGTTTTCTGTCAGCCAGCGCGTGGCCGCGTCGCGCGGCTCCAGTCCCTCGTCGAGGATATAGGACATCATGATATCCTCGGCCTCGACAGTGAAGGCCAGGTTGGCCAACAGCACGCCCAGGTTGGGACATTCGGCGGACAGACCCTTTCGAGTGTTGGTCAACACCGTCGCCTCGCCATCGTTGGGTCCGAACATGTCGTCGCCGTCGGTCAGGTATTCCAGGTCATAACGTACGTTCATCGGGTGGGGCCGCCAGCCAAAGAACAGGATCGCATCCTCGGATCCGATGGCGCGCTGCACCTGCGCCAACATGCCCTGCTCGCTGGATTCGACAAGTTCAAACTCGCCCAGGCCAAAGCTGTCATCCTCGATCATCTTCAGGATCGTGGTATTGGCGCTGCTGCCCGCCTCGATGCCATAGATCTGACCGCCCAGCTGGTCCTGGAACTCCGCGATGTCGGCATAAGTCTTCAGCCCCGCATCATAGGTGGCCTTGGGAACGGCAAACCCGATCAGCGCGCCTTCAAGATTGGGTCGGATCACCTCTATGTCGCCGGCATCGACCAAGGGTTTTTGTTGCGGCTCCTGCAAGGGCATCCAGTTCCCCAGGAAGATATCCGTGTCGCCCTGTTTCAGCGATTCAAACGTCACCGCGACCGACAGGATCTGAATTTCCGGTGTGTATCCCAACGCTTCCAAGACGATTGCTGCAGCGCTGGTCGTCGCAGTGATGTCCGTCCAGCCGACATCGGAAAAGCTGGGTGCCAAGCATGCTTCAGGCTCGGCCGCATGGGCAGTCGACAGCGTCGCGACCGAGACGAGCGTTGCAAGAATGACCGTGTTTTTCATGATGTGCTTCCTCCTGTGGTGGCTGACTTCGTGAGAAGTGCCTGTTGGCTATCGTGAGACAGTAGCGCATTCGGCTTGAACGACTTATCACTGAGCGAACCATATTTGCCCAAACGCGAAGAACTAGCTCTGTCGACACTTAACTGGTGAGGAACGAGTGACGATGTTTCGGGGAGTTAGGCTTTGTAGCCGTCAAAGCCGCCCGAGATTTGCACAAACTGCAAAGAAAATGGCCATCAGTGTGACGTCGACGGGTTGCGGTATGCGCTGGTTCTGGCTTGTCCGACCGGACAGGGCTAGGCCCATCGAGATATCTGGACCAGGAGATGCGCCATGACGCCGACCACCCTTACCTGCAGCGCTGCCATCGTGGCGGCGCTGTCTGCGGTCCCCACACTGGCCGCTGCAGAGGCATTCGCCCCGAAAGTCTTGGTCATGGCCATGTTCGAGGCGGAAGCAGCCCCGTGGTTGAAGACCCTGGATCTGCCCAACACGATCACCGTTCCCGGCCTGCCCAAGGATCATGATGCGCTGTCCTGCAACGCGGATCTGTGCGTCATGACCACAACGATGGGCTATGCCAACGCAGCCAGCTCAGCCATGGCGGTCGGGTTCTCGGATCTGCTCGATTTGTCGCAGACCTATGTGTTGATCGCGGGCATTGCCGGCGTGGACCCGGAGAACGGCACGCTTGGCTCAGCGGCGTGGGCGGATCACGTTGTGGATGCGGGGTTGGTCCATCGCATCGACAGCCGCGATGCACCTTCCGACTGGACTAGCCAGATCGTCGAGCTGGGCGCCAAGGTGCCTGGCGAGAAGCCGGGCTGGACAGCGGGGAGCGAGGTTTTCACGCTGAATCCGGCTCTGGTTTCTGCTGCAATGGATGCAACGCGCGACGTCGAACTGGCGGACAGTGACGATGCGGCGGCCTATCGGGCGAATTACACTCAGAATGCCGCAAAGGGGGCGCCGCAGGTGATGGTTTGCGCCTCGGTCTCGGCCGACACCTACTGGCATGGCGATACCATTGCGCAAGAGGTCGCCGACCACACCGCCCTGCTGACCGACGGGGCTGCCGATTACTGCATGAGCCAGATGGAGGACAACGCCACCCTGACCGCACTCACGCGTGCAGCTGAAGCGGGCCGGCTGGACATGGACCGCGTGGCGATCCTGCGGACAGCCTCGAACTTTGACCGCGCGCATGACGGGCAGGACACCGCCGCATCGTTGTCGGCAACCTCAGGGGGCTTTGGACCCGCCACCGAGAATGCTTTTCGCGTCGGAAACGCGTTCGCATCGCTGATTATCGAAGATTGGGACCGCTTTGCAGAAGGCGTTACCGCAGATTGATCATGGCGGTGGCGGACGCACAAAGTTGCGTCCGCTGCGCTTCCGCTATGCCCCGCATAAGGAGGAACTCATCCAAACTGATCTGGCGATAAAGGCCACACGCAGTCTGGCAGGTCATTTCTTGGCCGCCAATGGTTGAGGAGGGTTTGGTTGCGCGACCGTCACGGGTCAGTTTGCCCCTACGAAACCAGCGGCGGCGTGATCGGCGCTCCCCTTCAGCTTTAGCCGGAATGTGACCGGATATGGAGAGCGCGGACCTGCATCGCAAACTCCTCGAAAGGGCCTTCCACAATCGTACCACTGATCACCTCGCTGATTGGCAGCGGCCGGACCCGGAACGTAGGAACTCCCAGTTCGGCAAGCCATTCCGTCATCTGGGCTGCCGAGCTTGCATAAACGATCCGCCCAAGTCCAACCCAGCCATGGGCGGCCGCGCACATGGGGCAGTGTTCGCCCGAGGTATACACCGTGGCCGTGGCACGATCCTTGGCATCCATGTTGTTCGCAGCCCATCGGGCGATGGCGAACTCCGGGTGCTGCGTGTGGTCGCCCCCTCCGATGCGGTTATGGTCTTCGAACAGAACATGACCCTTAGAGGACACAAGCACCGAGCCGAATGGCTCATTACCGCTGTCCAGCGCTTCAGACGCAAGGTCGACAGATCGCTGCAGGTGCTTTCGGTCCGTATCGTGGATCATGGGTCTTCCTTCTCGTGCGCTGAACTGAATTTCACGGAGACCTTGCTGCTGGTACAGCAATGCAAGCCAGGCGATGGCCAATTGACGTTACTGCGTCCCTCGCTCTGTGGATCCACAGACGTCACCCGATAAGATTACACGCCCTTACGGCATTGGACCAGATTGCCATCCGCCAACGGCCTCTGCAACGCCTTGGCGTCTTTCCAGTCCGCCGTGAGCCAGACCTCGATTTCCTGCGGCGTCGTCAGGATCACCGGCATCGCTTTCGGATGGACCGGCTTCACCACCGCATTCGGCTCGGTCGTCAGGAACCCGAACAGCCGGTGCTCACCCGGCCTCGGGCTGCGGTTCGACCCGCGCGTTCCATGCCATGTCGTCCAGATCCCGGCGAAAACGAACAGTGGCTGCGTTTCATCCAATGCGAACCAGCACAGAGGTTTGCGCCTGGTCACAGGATCAGGGATCTGACCGTATTCGGAGAAGGCGGTGGCCGGGATCACGCATCTGTTCTCGGGGCCAAGCCAGCGGCGCCAATGCGGGCTTGTCGTGTTGCGAATGTTGGTCACGCCGGTATCGGGCGCGTCCGGTGTCTTCAAAAATTGCGGCGGGGTGGGCATCCCCCAGGTCATCCGCGACAACTCCCGCCCCGCCGCCGTCTGCCGGACCACCGGTGCCGCGCGATCGGGATAGACATCGAGATCAGGTTCAAGATTGCCGGCGGCATCATAGGTGATCCTCACGAAGTCCCGGATCGCCTGCTGGTTTGTCGTCAGATTATAGAGATTGCACACGATCCTGGTCCCCTTTTCCATCGATCAGCATAGCGGAATTCAATGCGCTCGCACGTCCCCGATCACGATGCTCTCCCCGGCGGTTGACACATTGTCGCAATAGGAACAAAACAGGAACTATGATTCCGCAACTATGACGTGAAAAGCAGCCTAACTTACTATGACCGACGCCGTTCCCCGTCCCAACATTGCCGCCCTGCGGGCCCGCATTGCCCATCTGGAGGGTGCGGAAACGCATGCGCGCAAGGTGCTGCCCTTCGGCGTCGACGCGCTGGACGGCCGCCTGCCGCAGGGTGGACTGGAGATGGGATGCCTGCATGAGGTGGCGGGCGGCGGCAGGGGAGCGCTGGACGGGGCGGCGGCAGCCTGTTTCGCGGCGGGCATTGCGGCCCGGCAGCCTAGGCCCGTGCTGTGGTGTGTGACGCAGGCGGATCTCTTTGCACCGGGGCTGGAGCAGGTGGGCCTGTTCCCCGATCGGGTGATCTATGTCGAGGCGGGGGATGAGAACGCCGTGCTTGCCTCCATGGAGGAGGGGCTGCGGCATGGTGGCCTCGGCGCTGTGGTCGCCGACGTTGCAAGTCTGTCGATGACAGCCTCGCGTCGATTGCATCTTGCAGCCAAGGCCTCGGGAACCATTGGCATCGCGCTCCGCCGCTGGCGGCGGGAAGCGGATGCCAGCGATTTCGGCCAGCCCACAGCCGCGATGACGCGCTGGCGGGTCTCGGTGCTGCCCTCAGCGCCCTTGCCCGTACCGGGCATCGGCCGGGCACGCTGGCTGATCGAGCTGATCCGCGCGCGGGCCGGCGAATCCTTTGATCTCGAGCTGGAGGGCTGCGATGGCACGGGTCATCTCGGTCTGCCTGCCCCTGTGGCCAATCGACCGGCGACGCAGGCAGGCAGACAATACGGCCTCGGCTGAGGCGCCGCTCATTCTTGCAGGACGTGTTGGCAACCGCCGCGTGATCACGGCGGCATGCGAGCTGGCCATTGGTCAGGGGCTCCGCATCGGCATGCCGGTCAGCAAGGCGCAGGCAATGGTTCCAGACCTGCGCATCGAAGCAGCTGATCCGGCGGCTGATCATCAGTCCCTTGAGCGGCTGGGCCTATGGCTCTTGCAACGCATCGCGCCCATCGTCGCAGTCGATCCTCCGGATGGCGTGGTTATCGACGTCACCGGCGCAGATCATCTGCATGGCGGCGAGGAGGCGCTGTTGGAGATGCTGCTTGGTCGCCTGACCCTGTCGGGGATCACCGCGCATCTTGCCATCGCTGATACCTGGGGCGCGGCCCATGCTCTCGCCCGTCACCACCGCAAGACCAAGGCGTGTATCGCCCTGCCCGGCTCCACGGCATCAGTGCTGGCCCCGCTGCCTCTGGCGGCTTTGCGGTTGCCACCAGCCACCGTGGCGGGGCTGCTGGATCTGGGTTTCGCCACAATCGGGGATCTGATCGATACGCCCCGGGCGCCGCTGACACTACGCTTCGGGCCAGACCTTTGCCGCAGGCTGGATCAGGCGCTGGGCGCTGTTGGCGAGCCTATCGATCCCCTGCGCCCTGAGGGGCTAATCGAGGTGCGCCGCAGCTTTGCCGAACCCATCGGGGCTGCCGAGACCATCGCCCGCTCTATCACCAGGCTGGTGACCGACCTCTGCACGGCACTGGAGGCCCGGGGTGAAGGGGCCCGGCGGCTCGACCTGCTGTGCTGGCGCGTCGACAACCGGATCGAGACGGTCCGAGTTGGATTGGCCGTGGCGCAACGCGACCCCAAACGCCTGACCCGGCTCCTCTGCAACAAGATCCCGAGCATCGATCCGGGCTTTGGGATCGAGATCATGACGCTGACGGCCGCCTTGGCCGAGCCACTGGTCCCACGGCAGGCCACCACCCTTCTGGAACAGGCCCCGCCCGACATCACCGATTTGGTCGACATGCTGTCCAACCGCGTCGGCCACCGTGCTGTCTATCGTCTGGCGCCCGTGGCGAGCGACGTACCGGAACGATCGGTTACACGGATCGGCGCGCTGTCGCCGGATCAGGGCATCGGCTGGCCCGGGCATTGGCCACGTCCCTCGCGCCTGCTGCCTCGGCCCGAGCCTATCGATACGATGGCACTGATGCCCGACCATCCCCCAAACTGGATCTCGTGGCGCGGTATTCGCTACCGGGTAGTCCGCGCCGACGGGCCGGAGCGGATCTTCGGCGAGTGGTGGAAACGCGATGCCGAGGCCAAAGCCGTGCGCGACTATTTCTGCATCGAGGACGAAGCTGGCCACCGTTTCTGGATCTTCCGCGCCGGGGACGGAGAGGACGCGACCACAGGTTCTCACTGCTGGTTCATCCATGGAGTGTTCGGATGAGCAGAGCACCTTGCGTATGTCGTTCCTACGCCGGGCATCTTCAGCCGAGGAACTGTTCGCTGCTGCAGCGTTCTTGGGCTGCCAAGCGATGGCCTTGGCCAACAGAAACAGCTTGGCCGATATCGATTGGGCGCATGAGGCGGCCAGGAAGTGCGCCACTTCGCTATCAGACATCACGCCATGTAAGACCGATCATGCCTCGTCGTGTTTCGTATCAGCATCGCGAAGGACGCGAGCGAGCCGCCGGATACGGAGCGCGCGGTTGAACTCTCCACCAAAGATCAGGACCAGGGCGGCGAGATACATGAAGTAGAGGGCAGCAACGATACCGGCCAAGCCGGCGTAGTAGCTTGCATAGCTGGCGAAGCTGCGCAGGTAGAACGAAAAACCCGCTGCGAGGGCTGACCAGATGGCGAGGGTCAGCAGGACACCGGGCCATATGTTCGAGAAGCGGGTGCGGCGCGCTGGGAGGAGCACATGCGCCCCGAAAAGCGCTGCCATCAGGATAAGTCCCGCCGCCGGATATCGGATCAGCGTGAAAGTCACCGATGCCGGCTCGAACCCAGGCATGAGTGTGTGCAGGATAGAGCCAACCCGTGGCGCAATGACCAAAAGGTAGCCTACCAGAACGAGAACCAGACTGGTCAGGATGACGACCACCACCTGCACTGCGAAGAGCAGGAGTACCGAACGGGTCTCGCGAATCCCGTAGGCCCGGTTCAGCCCCACACGCACGCCGTCCACCCCACCAACGGCAAACCAGATCGTCAGCAGGATACCGAGGCTGAGCACGCCTCCTCGCGGCACGGTCATGACTTGCTCCACCTCGGATACAATCGGCCCGGCCAGCGAATGCGGGATGATTGCAATCAGAAACTCGATCAGACGGTCGGCCATCGACCGATCGCCGATGTAGGCAGTGAGTGAACTGGTAAAGATAAGGAACGGAAAAATCGCAAGAAGCGCACGGAATGCCACGTTACCTGCCAATCCGAATGCGTCGTCGCTCCAGAGCCTGAGGACCGCCTCGCGTAGGACTGCTCTGACGGCGCGCCAGCCGGTGCCGTGTAACAGATCCTCCGGATGCTCGGTCAGAACGCCGTGTGTCAGGACTTTGTCGCGCCCAGCCTCATGACCCGACTTTGCGTTCATGCATCGGCTCCCGTCTGCAACCTGCGTGCCTTAAGACTTACCGTGATATCTCTTAATCCGCCACTGCTTGAAGACGAACCGGACGTGCGCAGCACATTTTACTGCTTTTGATTGGCAGGATCATGGGCGAGTGCTGATGCTGCTTGTTCCGCACCGCTCGCCAAAGTGGAACGGCCCCTACTCGCATTGTGCAGGAGTGATCGCCGAGCCCGCCAACCAGATCGCCCTTGAGATCAACATCTCCTCCGGTGACCGACCACTAGGGAATGCACATATATAACTGCGGTTCTAGAAGAGGAACGGAACGGTCTGTAGCCAGCGCTTCCCGATCTGGTGCGCGGCAGAAGAACGCGCACGTTGGGAGGATAAGCAGGCGTGTCTAGTGATGATTGCAAAGCCTTCTCCCTGAAGGATCAGAATGCTGCCCATCTTGGGTCCTTCCGGTGCAGTGTCATATGCGGCGGGCTTAGGCGCGTAAGAGCTTCAGTTGCAGAGAAAATAACGGGGTTCGCACCTGAAGTTCGCGGTTCGCGCTTCTCACACGCACACGAAACTAGGCGTCGCGCCGTGACTGGAACCGTCCCCACCGTGACCAGCAGGGCCTCTCTTCTTTTCGGCACGCAGGCAGATCTGACGAAGCGATGATGGAGATGGTGTGGTCAAAAAGGATCGCAAGCGAGATACATCGTTGGCAGCGTTGCAATGAGTGTGCGTCCGTTCTCTTTCACCCAACGCGGCTATGCATGACTGTTCGACTCGGGCTGAGGACCTCTGGCACCTTTTGGGTCCTATCGTCGGCTTTCGCGCCAGTCCCACGGCATGACGAACTCGCTGCTCCAGATCCCCCGCCGCGCCGCCCGCGCCACTGCCTCCTCCGGATCATAGATCGCGCCGCCGTATTGCCGGTAAGCCACGGCCCAGCCGTTCTCCACCATCCACGCGTTCAGGTTTTCTTCCCCGGCCCAGCAGGTCGCGACGCTTCTCCCATAGCGGTCGATATCCTGCTCCTCGCATCTGACCTGCCGACCGGCAATCGTGGACACGAGTGAGTTTTCGGCAATCGTCCCACAGGCCCAGGTTCGACCGTCGCGCTGACAGGTCTGTGCTGCTTCTGGTGCATCAATGCCGTAGAGCCGCACACGGGAGCCCGCAACGTCTATGGTATAGCCATCGATGACCTCGACGTTCCCTGCCTGTCGATTGGCCGGAGGCTTGTCGCTGACGAAGTCCTGCAGCAACGCTTCCAGCACCTGGCGCAGTTGGGGATGGTCGTCGCCAATCAGGAACACCGCAGCAACAAGGGCAATGACGGCTAGCCAGACCCTTGGCTTGGCATGACGTTTTGTTCTGCGGCGCGTTGTCATGCCGGCGGTGTGGTTCAGAGTAGCAGCATCGGCAATACCAAAGCTGCGTTTCAGACCGCTTGCGGAGACGTTTCTTTATCACAAGTGGGAGCGTGTAGGTTCCGATCGCCATACACCAAGCAAGCCGTTTCTAATCACGAGCGTCCTGAAGGAAAATCCTACGATGACATATCGTTATCGCGACCAGCTTTTACCACGTCAGAGCTGTGGCGATTGAGATGCGTACGCAGAATGTCGACGTTTCGAAGGTTGGACTTGAACCAGGCATCGAAGACGCTTCCAAAAACAGGGATGCTGCCGAATGTTGTGTCCACGACGACATTGACCCCCTGCCGAACGATCTTATGCGCGGGAAGTCCCATTCGATAGCTTTCGATAACAATCCATGCAGCTGGCAGCATTGCAGCGGCGTCGCCAAGGCCTGGCAGCAAGCCTGCGATGGCATCGTATCCGACCCGGAAGCGACTGCCAGGAATCCGAAACACCGAATCCAGTTGGCCGGAAAGCCGTTCAAGACGTTCAAAGCGAGCCGTATGCAGATCATCTTCCATGATGCTGCAAGCACGATGGCAAGGTCTTGGTTCCCTGGCTGCGGGTCGGCGTACCGAGTTGCTTGAAGGCCAGCGTAGGTGCTTCGCCCTACCCTTTTGCGGAGTACCAATGTTGCGGTCGAAAGAGCACAATCATCTAACACCAGCCTTTTTTGGAGCTATACATTTGGTTCCTTCGTTTCAGCATGCTGCCTTACAGCCCGAATAGGATACCAGATCGACCTGTAGATCCTGCGACAGTCAGACTTTTGCAACGAAGCAAACTGAATCAGCAAGGAAGTGGGAGCTAAACCAGCTCACGTGGCGGCTGCCCTCGTGCTGCTTCTCCGACGGTTCAGCGGGCGTGGAGACAGAACGAGCCAAGGGCGCAATGCGCGCAACAGTCCGGCCAACGGCAACGCCGATGCCAAGCCCGATCAGGTCCGCAACCCAGTCAGCGAGGCTACGGTCCCGCCCGACGAAAGGTTGTACGATTTCGATCAAACCACCAAATGTCATGTAGACAGGTACAGTCAGGATAAGCCAGCCCGGTCGGAGAAACGCGATCGGGAGCGCGAGCACCGCGAACGCGACCACATGGTAAACTTTGTCAGATTGCGCAATCGGCCCCAACGGCGGTGCGGATGCCGGTGTGAGCGTCAGGACTGCAATTGCAATCGCGATCAGGGATGAAAGCCCGATGGCTAGCTTCGATTGAGTGGGCATGGGCTCTCTTCGTTCAAGATATCTGCTGTGCCGGATGCACCTGCATTTTGGCCTTACACAATCAAACGGACGAAGACAGGACTGCCTTGGCTGATTTAGTCAAAGCTGAACAAACGCTATATGCGATAGGTGCTGGATTACCTGATGCTGCTGCAAAACGAATTGAGGAAAAGAAGCGGCTCCCGGATGTGATCCGGGAGCCCGCGCATATCGTTGGCCATGCGCCTTTGTCTTACTGCCCGTGCCTCCGATCTTTTCTGCCGAAGTGCGCTCAACTACTGAGGTAGTTCTTATTATTAATTTCTGCTTAAGGTTAACTAGACGCTATGTCTAACGTTATTTCTGTAACGCGATCATATGCACACTCATACAGGTGCATCATCTCGGAGAGCGACCAATTACCGGGCATTGCGATAGCGCATGCGGTTTTCCGGATGGACAACGCGACCCTCTCTCATCGCCTGCAACACGGCCACCCTATGGGCTGCCAAACGGGCGGCGTATCCTGCCCTGGAGAAGTATTCAGGCTGGAACAGGATCATGCCATTCTCATCTGCCACGAGGTGAAAGTCGCGACCGATGCCAAGTCCCCGGTGCGCGGGAAACACGATGGGAACGTGGTTGCTGACACCGCCTGCGAGTGCGCCGTTCTCTGTGCAGACCGCCAGGACGATCGCATTCACACGGAAAAAGAGCACATCTGAGCGTTGGCTGAAGGGCAGCGTAATCGCCGAGGCCGGGTTCCTGATGAACTCTGTGTGGGCGTCACCGATTTCTTCGGCTGCGACATACAGTTGCAGGCGGTCGGCACTGCTCATATCGGTGTCGTCGATGATCCAGGCATCCGATGGAGCGAAGGCCTCCAGAGGCAATGTGGCGAGCCGTGGTGGCTGGTTTTGCATGTGCGATCGGGTCATGTGCCGGGCCTCAGCTCTCTTGGACGATGATCTTCATGAGACCATGAAAGCGCAATACCTTCCCGCACCCCGGTCCGGTTCACCCTCCGCTTCCGGCTCAGCCTTACATCCGAAAAGTAGGGACATCACCGATACTTTGCCGGCCACTTGGGACTGCCCGTGGATCTGGTCGCCATTGCCTGCACTCAGTTGGGCCCGTGAACCTGCAGTGTCGGTCATCGACTGATCGGATGATGAAAACGGAGAACGATGAGAGCCGCGCCAGCGCCCGACGCCCCTAATAGCCTAACTTCCGGGTGCGGCGGCCGAACCTGCTAGAATGCCCCCATCGATCGTCAGTTCAGCCCCGGTCATGTAGGCCGCCTCGTCCGATGCCAGCATGACCGCCAGTGCAGCCACCTCCTCGGGCCTTCCAAAGCGGCGCAGGGGCGTGTCGGCCACCATTGCCGCTTCCCGCTCGCTGCGGTCGGGGCCATTGCCCAGCATCGGTTCCCACATCGGCGTCATGACCGCCGCAGGATGGATCGAGTTGCACCGGATGTTCAGGCCCTGCCCCGCGCAGTACAGCGCCACGCTCTTGGTGTGATTGCGAACGGCCGCCTTGGAGGACGCATAGGCTGCCGCCATCGGGATACCGACAAGCCCAGAGCGCGAGGAGATGTTGATGATCGATCCCGTGCCTTTAGGCCTCATGGCGCGGATGGCGTAGCGGCAGCCAAGAAAGGTTCCGTCCAGGTTGACGGCATGAACGGCGCGCCAATCTGCAAGCTGTGCATTCTCCGGGTCATGAGCCGGCGGAACGGATCCCTCAAACCCGGTGATCCCGGCGTTGTTGACGACGATATCCATCGTCGGGAACTGGTTGGCTACCGCGCTCCAGTTCGCTTCGGAGGTCACATCGAGATGGGCGAAGGTCCCGCCGACCGCGTGCGCTGTGGCTTGGCCACCATCGGTATCGACATCAGTGACAATGACATGCGCCCCCTCATCCGCGAAGGCTTTTGCTATTGCCGCGCCGATGCCGCGCGCCGCGCCCGTCACGAGGGCTGTCTTTCCGGAAAGTCTGGGCATGGGAGATCCTTCGAGTGCAGATGATTGGTTGAAGCGACGCGTCGCCTGCAAGCACGCGGCCTTCCACTGATGTATTTCCGGGCTACCGGAGACGCTTGTTCATCGTCATGTACTCCTCATCGGCAGGTTCATGGCTTGGTTCGCAAGTTCGGGAGTTCACGTCCCGACGGAATGACAGAGGCACTCGTTGAGTCACCCCTCGACCTGATGAGCTATGTTCAGACCGCTGGAACCATTCACCAGCATCACGGTTGGATGCCGGGACACATTGCATCGTGGTAACACCACACGTCGTCCGAACGCGATACACACCTCTCCCTTTCTCTTCCCTCTATCGAACCCTGCTTTCGGCGCGGTTTCGAAAGGCGACACATGTTTGAAACCCTGACCCAGCCGCCTGATCCCTATATCCTCCTGCTGATGGGGTTGGGGCTGCTGATCGCGCTTGTCGCTTGGTTGCCTTTGGCATTGCGACGTCTTCCTCTGTCCCTGCCGATCGTCTGTATCGGCCTTGGCATGGGGCTGGGTGCCATCCCCGGATTTCGGTTCGACCCCTCCCCCCTTGAGCACCCCGAGATCGCCGAACGCTTTGCCGAATTCGTGGTGATCATCGCGCTGATGGGCGCGGGCCTCAAGATCGACCGCGTGCTTGGTCTGCGCTCATGGATGATTACCTGGCGGCTGATCTTTCTGACGCTGCCCCTGGGGATCGCGCTGATCGCTGTCCTGGCGGGGACATGGCTGGCCCTGCCATGGGCAATGGCGCTGCTGCTCGGTGCGGTTCTGGCACCGACGGATCCGGTCCTGGCATCGGACGTGCAAGTCGGCCCCCCGAAGACGGGGGAAGAGGACGAGGTCCGTTTTGCGCTGACATCCGAAGCGGGCGTGAACGACGGAGCTGCCTTTCCCTTCGTCCATCTGGCGATCGCCCTGGCGGCTGCGTCCGTCACGCACGAACCTTGGGTTCTGGACTGGCTGACCTACAATGTGGTTTGGGAGATCGGCGTCGGCATTCTGGGCGGCTATCTGGTCGGGCGGTTGTTCGGCTGGATCACGTTCCACATCCCGGCGGAAAGCAAGCTGGCCAAGACCGGTGACGGGCTGATCGCGCTGTCGGCGACGTTCGTGTCCTACGGGTTGACCGAGGTGATCCACGCCTACGGCTTTCTGTCGGTGTTCGTCACGGCGCTGGCGTTCCGACAATCCCATCGCGACCACGACTTCCACAAATCCATGCACGACCTGATCGAGCAGATCGAGAGGATCTCGATGATGCTGCTACTGCTTCTGTTCGGGGGTGCGATCGTCAACGGGCTGCTGTCCCCGCTGGTACCCATGGATATCGCGGCCGCCCTGGTGATCCTGCTGGTCATCCGGCCGGTCACGGCCCTGATGGGGATGACGGGCATTGCGGCGCCATGGCACGAGAGAATGACCATCGCATTCTTCGGCATCCGGGGCATCGGGTCGTTCTATTACCTAGCCTATGGTCTGAACCAAATTGATGATTTGCAACACGCGGCGCGTCTTTGGGCGATCGTCGGTCTGGTCGTGTTGATATCCATCATCATGCATGGCCTGTCGGTCACGCCGATCATGCGAACGTTGGACCGGCTGCAGGGCCGTGATCCCGATGCCGATGATGCCGTGCCGCCACCAGGCTTCCAAGGACCGGGCGGCGATCCGCGCTGATGGTCCGAGGCGGACATACCATCGGTGCGCAAATCATCCCCGCGGCAATGCTGCTCACCTTCGTCTGCAATTCCACTTCTGTTTTTCCCAAACCAGGAACGTTGAAAGCATGCAAAGTTGACGTCAGCATCAGTCATGAACGATCAATTACGCAACGCACAAGGTGAGGAATGAAAGCACAGGTAGTTCGCATCTCGATTCAGGACGCGCGCGGACAGCCCTACCAGCCCGTGGATCCCAAGTGCTTTTCTGCGCTTCTTGTCGCGACCATCGGTCCTGAAGGAGGCGAGGACGGCGATATCTTCTATGCGACGGTGTGTTCGCCGTCGTGGTTTGCCGACAACGTTCTGAGATCGGCACGGGAAGATCCAACTCACGAGGATGTCGACCATGGCCCGACATTCGGCAGGCACTACATGTTCGACAATTCATTCGACGAAGACGCCATCCTGGCTGCTGTCAAGTCGTGGGTGGCAAGCCAAACGGCCGATACCTGGCAGGCTTTGGCCGTGAGGCTCTCCCGGAACCTGGCATGGGAGTTCGAGGATTACCAATCATTGTCATGAGCCGTCATCTGATGAGAACGTATGACGGATAACCAAACGAAAGCGGATCAGATGAATGGGAACGAGCTTCATCAGCATACCCTCTGGCGACAAGCATCTGTCAGCTTCGCAGAGCGTCAGGACGGGAATTTGGGTCAACGATTCCATCCTGCAACTGGTGCTGCGATTGTTGGTGCTGCATGTGCCCGAGCCGCCGCCCGGTGAAGTGGGAGTGGAGTCCAAGGCGATCCGGGATCAGTGGCTGCTTGCCTCAGGCGTCGCATTCACGGGGTGTGTTCCCCACGAACTGGACACAATCTCGACGAGCGCAAACGGTCTGTTGATCATTCGTGGCGCCTTGAAATCACTCTCCGCCGCGATGAACGACATGCCCGCAGAACTGCCCGGGCCGTTGTTCTCGCTTCTGGGCATGGGGGAGCCGGCGACAGCCAGTATCAGAATACAAGATCTGCAGTCGACGGTAGCCGATATCCTGTCCCTGCTGAATGTCGACCGCGAAGACTGACTCTAAATATACAACAGGTTCATGCCGCAGGTCCACGACGGCGCTGCCGTCGGGATCTCAGCCAGAAGTACAAAAGGATCGCTCCGGTTACAAAGCCAGCACCGATACCGGCAATAATGGCAAAACCGATGAACAGCATTTCACCACCCCGCGCGTCTCCCGTAGCGGCTTCGAGCGCGATCAGGGCGCCGCTTAGACCCAGGACGGCGCCCGCAATCATCAACGCCACAATGATACCGAGGCTGCCAAAGGCAATCAGAGGCGGTCCCTGCAGGCAGTGATCGGACCTGCTTCGTCAAGGCGTTCTCCTCCACACTTGCTGCTGTTGAGCTTTAGGGCGCATCATCAACGACGATATCGCAATCGGGGTCTACGCCCGTGTCGCGGACGGTATCATTACACTCATCCAATGCCGACTGACGGGTGGCGTCGCCGCTCCACATGGCCCACGCTGCCGTGTCACGCGATCGGGCGACAAAGATCGGGCCATCCATCTCGTCAGCACCTTGCGCGAGCGCATACATGACATCGTGAGAGAGGTTCGGCGTGTCGGCGTCCCACTCCTCCGGTACGATCTGACCGATCAGGCGACAAGTGGAGGCGTCGTCCGTGCGCTCTTCCTCGCAATCGCTCATCGCGGCCTGCTCGGCGGCCTCCAGCGAATGAAGCTTTGCGCGGATGCGGATCGCCAGTTGCTATGAATTCGCAGGCACATGTGCGGCTATCGCTCCGAAGAAGTGGTCTTCGCCAATCGCCTCAATGGTCATGGTGCCAATGTCCTGCACGGCTTGGGGTGTCAGACCCTCATCAAGGATGACCAGCCGATAACGTTCGGGGTCGGGGAGCAAGGCGAGGGTCTGTTCCGTTGTCAGTGAGGCTTCCGGTCTCGGCGATTGGGCCGACACTGCGGATGGAACCATGACCACACCCAAACCGACGCTCGCCACCACGCACATGAAAGGCACCATCCGACTGCATTTAACAGACAGGGTCATATCATTTCGAGACATCCGCCAACCTTCCCTTCTCTGACCGTGGTCCAGCCTGCGAACCGCAGTGGTCCCGTTCCTCATAGTTGTTACTCGGAGACAGCGGTCAATGCCTGTTCAGAACAGCGCCGAATGACGGGCATCACGTCCGTATGGCACGAATGACTGGCGATCGCGTTCTTTGGTATACGGCGCATCTGGTCTATCTAATGATCGCCCTATGGCCTGAACCACGTCGATGATCTGCAACACGCGGCACGTCTTTGGGCGATCGTCGGTCTGGCCGTGTTGATATCCATCATCATCCACGGCCTGTCGCTTACGCCGATCATGCGAACGTTGGACCACGTGCAGGGCCGCGATCCCGATGCCGAAGATGCCGTGCCGCCACCAGGATTCCAGGGACCGGGCGGTGACGCGCCAAGATGGCACGGCCGTATGTGGCTGCATGACGGCTTTATCTGGGATCGGCATCGGAATTCGGGCATGGCCGGAGAGCCGTCACAGCCGCGCTCACTGCCGCGCCTGCTTAGGAAATCAGACCCACGCGCCGGCGTATGCCTTCGTCCCGCAACGACACTTCGGAACCCAGAAAAGCGTCGGCATCCGGTCCGCACATCCACAACAGCGCACGCGCCGGCCATTCCGGCGGAATATGCACCGACCAATCCAACTTGCTGATCGGGTTGACCCCGCTGCCACGGATTGCTGCCTGCATGTCGGTGGCCACGGTGCCGGGCGACAGGCTGATCGCACGAATGCCGTCCGCCCTCGCCTCCAGGTCCACCGCGCGGGTCAGCATCAACGCGCCTGCCTTGCTGGCGCAATAAGCACTCCACCCCTCCTGCGGGGCATGGGCGGCGCCGGAACCAACTGTCAGGATCGTGCCACCACCAGCAGCCCGCATCACCGGCAGCGCGGCCCGGATGCCATGGAACACTCCCTTCAGGTTGACGTCGATCGCCTGTCCCCAGGCATCAGGATCGGCATCCGCGATGCTGGCAATCGGCCCGATGACTCCGGCGTTATTGATCAGGACATCCAACCGCCCGGTGCGATCGCAGAATGACGTCACCGACCGCTCCAGGTCCGCGGCACGCGCAACATCACCAACCAGAACCACGCCGCCGATCTCGTCTGCAAGCGTGGAGACCGCCTCCTCGTTCCGGGCCATAAGGCCGACCACCGCCCCCGCCTCGGCAAGGACCCTGGCCGTCGCCGCGCCGATCCCCCGGCTTGCCCCAGTAATCAGAACCGCTTTGCCTGTCAGATCGACCATGGCTCAATTCCTTCTCTGCATTCCAATGACAGGGCCACACCCAGGACGCCGGCCCCATGAACAGGGAAACCCTATGATATCGCCACGCGCACCCCAAGATGCTGGTGCGGTGCAACTTGAAGAATCCTGCACACGCACGCCCACAACCTATGCGAAAAGGCAGGTTCTCACGACGCCCGGTCTCGGCTAGTTAAATTTGTACAGTTTATTGAGTTGGATTTTTCCCATGCCCCAGAACCAGACCGATCTGCGTCCAATCGTTTCGGCGAAAGACCTGGCGATGATCCTTTCCGCCATCGGTGCCTACTCTCACAACACCGAGTTTCGCGACCTTCGGGACAGGCTGCAGCACCAGGCCGTGACATGGGGTGTGTTCAGGGCAACCTGACCATGACCAGCGAGATGCCAACGGCCCGGCGCCCCGAATGGTGGCCGATAAGACATGTGTCGTAGTAGGACAGATTCTGCGCTTCGTGCAAACCGTCGGCGCGTTGACCCATGCTGCATGCCGCGAACAAGAACAGCCTCTCCGAAGATAAGCGACCGACAGCCGCTTCGCTGACTTCGGATTGGAGTTTGCCCGCATCGATCCCGTCCATCGTAATGTCAGAGGTTCACCATGTTCGTCAGAAAGTCGTCCCGTCCCCGCACCGTCAAAATCGATGACGGCAACATCCTGAGCGTCGCGGATCTGCCTGATGCAGACACGCGCTGGGTGGCATCGCGAAAGCAGACGGTGGTTCTCGCCGTCTCGCATGGCCTTATCAGCCGGGAGGATGCACTGAAGCGCTACAGACTTTCGGACGATGAGTTCAGCTCTTGGTGCCGCGCAAGTGCCGCCCATGGCAAGGTCGCCCTGACAGTGACCGCCCTGCAGAAACATCGGCAGCCGCGGAATGACACTGCGGCAGACATTTCTTCAGAGTAGTCACCTTTAGCAGGAATTCGTGGGTATCTGGCTCGTTATCCGCTTACGGTTACGAAGATCAGGGCCATACCCAGCACCAATCCTGCAACCCTGTACATCGGCCTCTGCAGGCCGATGATCGCGTAGGAGATGGCGATGCACCCGCCGCCCACCAGACCGGCGGAAAGCAGTGCGGCGCCCGGGGCCTCAGCCAGTCGGATCAGGTCCGGGCGCGCGATCATGCCGAGGGGGATCAGATAGAGCCCCACACCGAGTGCCATTGCGGTCATGGCCACACGCAGCCAGTTCTCCTGCGCCATTCCGGCCGCAATGAAGACAGCGCTGCAGACGGGAGGGGTGATGGTCGAGAGAAGCGCGAACCAGAACACGAAGAGATGCGCCTGCAGCGGCTCGAGACCAAGCGTGGTCAGCGCCGGCCCTGCGACCGAGACGCAGATCACGTAGGCCGCAGTCGTCGGCACCTCCATGCCCAGAACGAGACAGGCAAGTGCGGTCAACAGAAGTGACGGCCACAGACCACCGTTCGACGCCGACAGGATCAACGAGGTGATCTTGACCCCAAAACCGGTGATGGCAAGCACACCCAAGATAATCGAGGCGCATAGGATGATAGCCGCGATGAGCGACACCTGTCGCGCGGCACCGGCCAGCACCACCTCGGCCCGGCCCGCCGCACGGCGCAGCGACGGAATGGAAAACAGCGCCCGGATTTCCTCAAACTGCGGTGCGGTCCGGCCTTCAAAGGCGCCGTTTCCGGCTTGCGCATCCGCACCCTGTGACGGAAGCGCGGTGAAGACATAGTCGGCTCCACGCGCGCGGACTTCCATGACGTTCTGCACCGACCCCTGGCTTTCCTCGACCGTCATTACCAGCTGACCATCTTAAGCGGCCTTGATGCCCTCGGCCAGTTCGACGCCATCTGGCAATATGACGTTCCGGTTTTGGCCGATTTGTAAGTTTGCCGCGTCTCCGCCTGCGCCGCCCCTGCCGCCAGCAGCAGCCCCCAACAAGTACAGCCCATGTCCAATGTCGCATTTCATTCCCCTTCGTTGTCAGACGCGCAATGAACGGGGAGGGAGAAACGGGTGTCATGGTCGGAGTCTTTGCCGCGCCTAGCCTAACCTGCCCAAACAACGGAAAGGCGCCAGACTCACTCGCCGCTTCTCAGGAAGTCAGCCGGCGCCTTCCGATAGCCGGTTTTTCTTAGTGTGCGGTTTCCGATGCCAAGCTTACTTTCACAACGCCATAGCCGTAGCTCTTATTGCTTGCGCCGCTCTTAAGGCCTTTGATGTCCTTGACGTCCACCTGCTCAAATCATGCCAAATGTCCACAAGGCCAAAGAAGCAAGGATACCTCGTGACCCTCTTGGAACGAAAAGAAGCTGTTGAATACGCTATCCAGGAGCTGGCGGAGATCTTGAGCTCCGAAGCTATTCGGGGTGCGCTAACTCCGGAAGAAAGGAAATGTGATGAGCATTGTGAAGCGCTTTGGAAGCTACGTAAAGACAGCGCGACAGCAAGACACTTCGCAACTCTATCCGGCTTGGATCTGATCCAATCACAGAGCATCATTGCAAGGCCGACCGATAAGGCGTCGGATTTTTCCGGGGACGCGGTCGTCCAAGACCCGTACCTAACGTACGTCCTTCATCTTCTGGCCACTTCCAGCAGCGACGTAACTAGTTTTGATAGCCTGTTTCGCCATGCAGCTGAACTCTACCGCCACGGTGAATGGCCAGTTCCCATACTGCGGGAGTTTAAAGACGATGTCGATTTTCAAGAGAGATCCAGACCATACAAAGACGGGAGGCAGAAAGACGTCGTGGAGCGCGAGTACTTCATCAGCATCGTGATTTATGAGGTTCACCGGATTTTTAATGTGCCGCCAACACGAAATGATGCTTCGGAACATCGTGACAGTGCCTGCGATATCGTTGCGGAGGCAATGACAGTCCTTCGAACAAGACCAAACAGCTTCCCGGGCGTAAAGCGAATTTGGATGAAACGGGCTCTTGTGGTCTGAGGAAGTGTATCCCGGATGAAAACTAAGAGGCGGGCCTAGCGTTCAGCGGGTCCAAAGCGTCGTGCGTGTCGCGAAAAGGGAAGAGGCTTAGTAAGGCCCTTCAGAAACTCACGCTGGGCAACTTCGACTGCACTTCGCGACCGTCAATCCCTCGACCGTCATCGATTACGCGTCAATCCAGACGAGGTGCCGGGTCACATCTGGCGTGCGTCCCAGCGCCGCCGCACCCACCCCAGGATAAAGGGCATCTGCTGGAACGCCCGGTGTACTTTCGGAACGGGGCCGCTCTTGAGATCTTTCGTGGGTCAAAAACTACCCCCCAGTTATTGATCCACGCGTCATCGTGGATCGTTCGTTAGCGTCCTTCAAGATCGCAACAGATACTTGGAGCACCAAGATGGACGAGGAAATCTGGCGGTTGCCGCGCGTCACCGCGACAATCGGAATGGGACGCAGTTGGGTATACAGAGCTGTGCCGCAGGGGCGGTTTCCGGCTCCTGTGCGTCTTGGCGCCAGGGCAATCGGCTGGAAGCGCAGCGACGTTCAGGCCTGGCTCGACAGCCGTCAGCGGAGGACGCTGTGATGAAACACCAATTGCACCCCGCAGCCCTTTCTGCAGAGAATATCGCTATAGGTGGCGACGCAACGAGACCTGCCAATTACGAGAAGCAATCTTCAGACGCGCAGAAGCCGATCATTCAGATGCCGGCGGAAACGCGGAAGCGGCGCACGATACCCGGCAACACTCCCGCGACTGATTGGGCCCATGCTGTGGCGATGCTGCGCTCCACACAGCGGATGGTCCTGGTTGTCGTTGCGCGTCACTCAGACCGATATGGCGTCAGCTGGTGTAATCAGAAGACGCTTGCGGTCGAGTCAGGCTGCAGCGACCGTACGGTGCGTCGGCTACTCAAGGAGTTTGAAGTTCGCGGCCTCATTCGCCGCGTAGGCCGCTTGGGCCTGCATGGCGCACAGGTTTCGGACCTAGTCATAATCGTCGGTTGGCCGGAACGGACACTCATCCCCGATACTGGCCATCCGAACCCCAGAATCGCATTGAAGGAGACGCGCGAGACGCGGTTTCTATGGTCCGTCAACCGTGCTCAGGTGCGGACACCCTTTCCGGGGGGTGCGGAAATAGCGCCCGACCAGAACAAAGACACTATAAATACTACTACTACGGCACAGCTCGAAGAGATCCTGACAACCTGCTTCGAGGCGCTTGGGGCATTGGCTACTGCAGAGAACAGGCAAAACCTGGCGGACGATCTTCCAACTCTACAATCGTGGCTCAACAGAGGCATTGACCTGCATCTCCACATCCTTCCAGTGCTTTCTGAGAAGGCGAAGGGCAGCGGAAAGATTCCACTCCTACGCACTTGGCGGTACTTTGAGGTTCCGATCGGTAAAGCTGTGAACAAGATGCCGGTGAAATCGAAGTGCGCGTCGACCAGGACCAGGAGCGTACAGCTCAAAGCAGAGGTTCCGAAGAAGGCAGGGGCTCCTGAGACGGTAATCGACAAGCCTGATGTGCAGCTCCCGGTGGTCAAGCCTTCCTCAAAGCGGGTACCAGCTGATCAGCTGCAGATCCCCTACCCTGCTAATGGAAAGGAGCAGACCGAATTAACGATGGCAATCGCTGCGCTCGCCGCAAGCCGCAAATTACGCTTTCACAAAGGGGAGGAGTAGCTCGTGCGCATCATAGTTCCGACGTTGGAAACGGTGCGTATTCGACAAGCAACGTGCCCCCTTCTCGGGTCCTTCCTGCGCAGTTTCGTATGCGGAGGGCTTAGGCGCGCAAGTTTTCCAGTTCCAGCAAATACGTCGGGGTTTCCACTTGGATGGTGGTTTCCACGGTGGAGGTTTCCACTGGCACAGGCGTTTCCAATCGGCGGGTTTCCATTCCGTTTCGAGTTCCCGCCTCCACACCTCGCCCTTGTACCAGAACTGGCTCTGGCAGCCGCTGGCTTGTCTCACCCTGAGCGAGGACGTGTGAAATGACCCGTGGCTCTAACCCCCTTCCCGCTGGCCGTATGACCGCGCCCGAGCGCCGGCGCGAACTTTGCGCTCTCCTCAGTCTTGGGCTTGTGCGGCTCCGCATGCGCAACAGCGACTTTACGGAGACAGTTCGCAACGGCGTCGATCCAGCGACTACACATCCGTTCCGGACAGAGCGGTAGTGGTGGGCAACAAAAGCAGAGAAGAAGCGAATGACAAAGCTTGATCCCATCCCCGCACGCCTGGCGGCCCTCAAGGACACCCCTACGGTCGACCTGAAGAAGCAGTGGCGCGAGCTGTTCGACAGCGCGCCGCCGCCCTACAACCGCCGCTATCTGGAAAGCCGACTGGCCTACCGCATTCAGGAGCTCGCCTATGGCGGCTTGAAGTCTGAGACGATCAGCCGTCTGGGGCGCCTGGGCGATGAGCTGGACGGCGGTGACCGCAAGACGAGCCGCATCCGCACCGACCTCATGCCCATTGCCGGAACGCGGCTGATCCGCGAGTGGCAGGGCACCGAGCAAGTCGTGACTGTCACCTTGAACGGCTTTGAATGGCAGGGTCGCCCCTACAAGTCGATCTCCGCCCTCGCCCGCGCAATCACCGGCACGCAGTGGAATGGCTGGGTATTCTTCGGCCTAAAGAACCACAGGAGCCGGGCATGACCAAGCCAGTTGTCAGGAAGCTCCGCTGCGGTGTCTACACCCGCAAGTCTTCCGAGGAAGGACTAGAGCAGGAGTTCAATTCGCTGCACGCCCAGCGCGAAGCCTGCGAGGCCTATATCGCCTCGCAGCGATCCGAGGGCTGGGTGCTGGTCCGCGACCAGTATGATGATGGTGGCATCTCCGGCGGCACGCTGGTGCGACCTGCCCTGCAACGCCTCCTAGCCGACATCGATGACGGGTTGGTGGACGTGGTGGTGGTCTACAAGATCGACCGGCTTTCGCGCTCGCTAATGGACTTCTCGAAGCTGGTGGAGGTGTTCGACAGGAACGGCGTGACCTTCGTCAGCGTCACCCAATCCTTCAACACCACCACGTCCATGGGGCGGCTGACTCTGAACATTCTGCTGTCCTTCGCCCAGTTCGAGCGTGAGGTGACGGCGGAGCGCATCCGAGACAAGTTCCGCGCCTCCCGCATGAAGGGGATGTGGATGGGGGGCAACACCCCGCTGGGCTATGAGGTCAGGGACCGCAAGCTGGTCGTCCGCAAGGAGGATGCCGAGCATGTGCGGTGGATCTTCACCCGCTTCCTTGAACTTGGCTCGGCGACCGAGCTGGCACGTGATGTCGACAGCCGCAATATCAGGACTTCCCGTGGCAACCGGATCGACAAGAAGGCCATCTACCGGATCCTCAACAATCGGGTCTATCTCGGTGATGCCGTGCACAAGGGTGAAAGCTATCCTGGCGAGCACGTGGCGATCATCGACCAAAGCCTCTGGGACAAGGTCCATACCATCCTCACCGAGAGCCCGCGCATCCGTGCTGCCCGCACCCGGGCGCAGACGCCGGCGCTGCTAAAGGGATTGATCTTCGGCCCTGACGGCGCCGCCTTCTCCCCCAGCCACACCCGCAAGGGCGGCAGGCTCTACCGCTACTACGTCAGTCAGACGGTGCTGAAGCACGGTGCAGGCGCTTGCCCTGTCGGCCGCGTGCCTGCCGGGGAGATCGAGGCGGCCGTCATCGACCAGCTACGTGCCGTGTTCCGCCAGCCCGAGATCGTCGCCGGCACCTGGAAGGCTGCCCAGGAGCAGACGCCGGCGCAGGACCGAAGCATCAGCGAGCGTGACGTCCGGGAGGCGCTGTATCAGCTTGATCCGCTTTGGGACGAACTCTTCCCGGCTGAGCAGGCCCGTATCGCGGCGCTTCTCGTCGAGCGGATCGATATCGGCCTCGCAGGGCTGAACGTCCGACTGCGCATTGATGGGCTGGGCGGCCTCGCAGATGAAATGCGCGCGGGGAAATCGGAGCAGGCAGCATGAACCAGATCGCGCCGATCCAGGACGTTGTCGCCCTGCATGTTCCGTTCCGCGTGGTAAAGCGCGGCGGGCGCAAGGAGATCCGGCCGCCGGAGGGGGTCCCTCAGACGCGCAGAAGCGATAGCACCCTGGTCAAGGCGCTGGGCCGCGCCTTCCGCTGGAAGCGCCTGCTTGAGAGCGGTGACTTCGCCACGATAGGCGAGTTGGCCGAGCATGAGCGCATCGCCCATTCGTACATGACCCGGGTGCTGCGGCTCACGCTGCTTGCCCCTGATCTCGTCGAGGCGATCCTCGATGGCACTCAGGGTCCAGGGATGACCCTGCCCCGGCTGCTGGAGCCGTTTCCATCAGACTGGGCCGCCCAGCGAACACACTGGCCTGCAGCGCAGCAGTAGCTGCGGCCTCACAGGTTCCCGTCCCCATACCGCCTGACCAGGGATAATCGCCCGCGCAGGTGTCCCCCGATCTTCGAGGATGATCGGCAACGCCTTCAGGGCGAACGATGCCGGGCATCCTCCTGGATACCCCGAAACGTCAACAAAGGAGTATGACGATGAACACCTTTCCACCTCTTCCCTGGATGGACCCCGAGGCCATGCAGCATATGGTGCAGCAGCAAAATCTGCATCTGTGCGGCTGCCTGACCGTGCTGGCAAGCTACGCCGAACCCGACGGCACGATCGCCTATCCGAAGGCCGTTAAATGTCTGGAAGCTGCTCCGGAGATGAATGAGCGGAAGGCGAAGACGTCCCTGTCCCGCCTCGTCGAAGCTGGTTGGGTTACCCA
Source organism: Paracoccus sp. PAMC 22219 (assembly GCF_000787695.1). GTDB lineage: Bacteria > Pseudomonadota > Alphaproteobacteria > Rhodobacterales > Rhodobacteraceae > Paracoccus. Next base: position 59,802 of record NZ_BBPH01000002.1, read on the forward strand.
GACAGACGAGGTGGTATCCATCACGGGATATGGGAGCAGCACAGCGCCGGACTACGTCCGCAAGACGCCGGACTGAACGAGGCGCGAAACGTGTCCGCGTTTAGCCATGAAGCCGCGCCTCAGGGCGCGGCTTGCTTATTGTGTCCGTACCCAGTGCTGGATTGTGCCCTGATAACGGGATGGGTATTCAGTGCCTGGATATGAGGGAGACCCGCCGTGAGCCGTTCAGAAAAGCACCTTGATCATCTCGACGACCTCCTGGCGGCCGTGTCGCAAGAGAACCTTCCGATGACAGTCAGCGAACTTGATGGCTATGTCACCGGCATCCTTTCCTGCCCCGACCTCATACCGCCCTCGGAATGGCTCCCCCATGTCTGGGGCGAAACCGGCGATGCTGGATTCCCTGATCTGGCCACCGCCGAAGCAACGATCTCTGCGGTGATGGCCCACTATAACGCGGTCGCTTCGGATATGGCAAAGACCCCATGGATCGAGCCAATCTACGAGGTTGATCCGCACAGTGATGAAACGCTCTGGGAGGTTTGGATCGACGGGTTCACCCGCGCGTTGCGCCTACGCCCCGACACCTGGCAGGCATTGCTCGAACAGGCTGATGACGAGACCAAGTCGTCCCTGATCTTCCTGATGGCCCTGCAGGACATCAATGAAGAGAAAAGCAAGTTCACCGAAGACGAGATCGACGCTATTGATCTTGAGGCTCCCGACCTGATCCCGAACTGCATCGCCGCGATATTGCTGGTGTCCCGCCCAGAGATCGTCATGAAGGCCGACAACCTGTCCCACGCTCCTGTCAGGGGCACCCGTCCGGGCCGCAACGAACTTTGTTCCTGCGGTTCAGGTCGCACTTACCAGCAATGCTGTGGCAAGAGCTGATAATGAGTACACAGTACCTGCCGTACGTCCTGGGGTCTTCCCGCTGGACCGGATCGTCGCGCCACGCCACCACCTACAGAGCGGCACCATTTTCGGCATAATCGTCTTGCGGTCTTGATCTGTGCTTATTCTCTCGCGCATCCTGCCGGGGGAGGAGAAGCCGATGAACGCCACAACAGAGTTTATGGATCTGCTTCAAGTCAAGTACCCGATCCTGCAGGCACCGATGGCAGGGGTGGCGACGCCGGCAATGGCAGCAGCCGTCTCGAATGCCGGCGGGCTGGGTGCTTTGGGTCTCTGTGCCGCGAGTCCGGAGATGGCCCATAAGGCTATCAAGGAGGTGCAGCAACTGACAGCTGCATCCTTCAACGTAAACTTCTTCTGCCACGAAAAACCAGCGCGCGATCCCGTCGTCGAGGCGGCTTGGATTGCAAGGGCGGTGCCGTTGTTCGAACGGTTCGAGGCAGAGCCGCCAACGGAACTTCGCGATATCTACAAGAGCTTCTGCGACACTGACGCCTATCTACATCTCCTACTTGCGCTGCGCCCGCGGGTGGTGAGTTTCCATCTCGGCCTGCCTCGGCCCGACCAGATAGCAGCGCTGCGTGCGGCCGGGCTGGTTCTGATAGGCAGTGCAACGTCGCCTGCTGAGGCCCGTGCCGTCCAAGCGGCTGGCCTGAATGCCATCGTTGCGCAAGGATGGGAGGCCGGCGGCCATCGCGGCGTCTTCGATCCAACTGCGCCGGACGCATGCCTCTCAACACGAGACCTGCTGCGCGCGATCCTGGACGAAGTCTCTCTTCCGATCATCGCGGCCGGCGGGATCATGGACGGCCGCGACGTTCGCCGGATGCTGGACCATGGTGCGGCTGCAGTGCAGCTGGGCACCGCCTTTATCGGTTGCCCGGAGAGCGCGGCGGATGAAGGTTACCGTGAGAGACTTGCGCTTGGCGGTGACACGGTGATGACACGTGCAATATCCGGCCGCCCCGCCCGCTGCCTGGGCAATGCCCTTACCCAGTGGACAGAAGACGCCGAACCTGCAGACATCCCGGGTTATCCCTGCGCCTACGATCTGGCCAAGACGGTCAACACCGTCGCGAAGGCCAAGGGCGCCACGGCATACGGCGCGCAGTGGGCAGGTTCCCAAGCATCACGTGCGAGAAGCCTTCCGGCAGCTGAGCTGGTGGAGACCTTGGCCACAGAGATGACGGACCGGGCACAGGCGTAAGTGGGTACCCGGCCCTTTCAAGAGATCTTGGGAAAGGGTTCAGGGACTGCTGCTCGCTGCTATTGCGCTGCCTGTGACGATTGTGACGGGCGCAAGGTTTGCAGTCTATCCGTGTCATGTCATCGGTCGCAGGACGTTCGGCTGGTAACCGCTAGATTATGACTAGGCGACGGTAACCCCGTTGGACGCACCGAACCCGATACTCTCACCCCCTCCAGAAATTTCTTCAGATTGAGTGATCATACACGACAGGGAAAGCCACACTATCCAATGGCGCGCTGAACGCCGCTGTGAGCGGCAACCACGAACGCTGATAGCCTAAAGCGCCGTTGCGCTCAAAAGGCTTCCCCGGACCAACGAGACAGATACCATCCGCCTCGTTGCTCCGGCTGATTACAGACAGCTTATCGCCTGGCGGTGCCGAAAAGTTTGTCCAGCAACCGGGTAAGGATGGATCCGCTTTCTCGAGCGGCAGGCGTTGGAGCAGAGTTCTGCTGCGGCGGCGGAGACGTGGTTTTCTTTGGCTCAGCAGGTGCTGCCGTCACGCTTTGATTTGCCTTTGGAGCATGCGTCGCATGTCGTTTAGCAACGTGTGCCGAAATGGCATCCATAAGCGGCGGTGACAACGTATCATAGGGCTTCAGGCCCAGCTCTCGTAGCCGTCCCCGGATGCCGTTCATCCGGGAGGGATCAACCCCGGACTCGATGACTGAGCTGACGAAGGCCGCAAACTCAGGCGCTGACCACCCCTCGTCTTTCGAAAGTTCAGTATGGACGAAGTCCAGCCCGAAAAATGGATGATCCTTGTTCTCGATCCGGCCATACATATGCACACCACAATCGCGGCAGGCGTGACGCTGGATTGGTGCATCCTTGTTGACCACGTGCAACTTGTCGCTGTTCTCCAACAGTTCGATTGCGTCACGGGACACCACGGCCACCATACTGAAGATGGCTCCGTCGGGCTTCCAACATTTGGTGCATCCGCAGACATGGTTGTGCGCGGTTTGCGCACCCACGCGGACTTTCACGGGATTGCTGGCGCAATGACAAGTTAGGACGCTTCCGGAAAAATCGGGTTTGCCTCGCCTTATGCCATTGTCGACGGCAGGATGAATAAGCACACTTTCAGTGTTCGCCATGGCCTTCTCCTCCGATGACCTGATCAGTTCAGTTTCATGCGAGTGGATAGGGTGGACAAGCTGGCAGAAAGTCTAAGGTCCGGACGTTGGCCGAGCCATCCGGTTTACAAATAATCTCCGCCAGTAGCGGATCACCATTCGTAAGCCTGCCCATTGGAGCATGCTCTCCGTTCTGGCGCAGTGGCTTTCATCTCTCTGCCGCGTCGGACCGTTTCCTTACGGCGCCCAGATCATGGCCCGACGCCGTGAGGGTGGGATGAAGTCAGGTATCAAAATCCAGCTCTTATTTGCAGCACATTTCATTACAGGATCGTATACTGGTACTGGACAGAACAATTGCCGCTGCGTTGCGATCGGTGAACCCCGGGATGGCTTCCCTTCCCGATCCACCCGTCATCACCACGGTGTCACGGATTGTCCGCCGAACAGCACCTCCCGTGGAAGCTGGAAAATGAAATAGGGGTTCAGCGACGGCAGCGCACTGGCGTCGTCCAGCCGGGCAAGCTGTTCGTCGGACAGCGTCACCTGCAGGGCGGCGATGTTGGCCGTTACCTGTTCCGCACGGCTGGCGCCCATCAGCAGCGTGGTCGCACCGCCCCGCGACAGGACCCATGCCAGCGCGACTTGCGCCATAGGCACATCCAGTTCGGCGGCAACCTCGCGCAGGACGTCGACGATGGAAAAGTTGCGTTCGGTGAACAGCATGCCGCCATAGGGGTTGTCTCCGCTCAGACGGTCGCTGCGACCCGCTTCCGCATCCATCGCGCGGTCCGGGACCGCCGCGGCCCGGTCCGATTGGGCCAGCATGTCGCGGCCATACTTGCCGGTCAGCAACCCGCCGGCCAGCGGGCTCCAGGGCATGATGCCCAGACCGAAATGCTCGGCCATCGGTGCCAGGTCCAGCTCGACCCCGCGATCGATCAGCGACCAGGCGTTCTGCAGCCCGATCGGGCCCGGCAGCCCCTGCGCCGCCGCCAGGGTCGCGACTTTGGCGACATACCAGGCAGGCGTGTTGGAGAACCCGTAATACAGGATCTCGCCCCGTGCGACGGCAGCCGAAAGGGTCCTCAGCACCTCCTCGGGCGGCGTGGTGCGATCCCAAACATGCATCCAGTAAAGGTCGATCCGGTCCGTCCCAAGGCGGCGCAGCGACCCCTCGATCCCCAGCCGGATGTTGATCGCGCCGTTCCCGCCATGCAGCGGATGTCCCTGCGCACGGGCAAAGCCGGATTTCGTCGACAGGACGATCCGGTCGCGCAGGCCGCTGTCCGTCAGGATCCGGCCCAGCATCCGCTCGCTCTCTCCGCCGCTGTAGACGTCGGCGGTGTCCATGACGTTTCCGCCCGCCGACACATAGGCGTCGAAGATCGCACGCGCGGCGGCCATGTCGCTGCCCCACCGGCCTGCGCCGAAGGTCATGGTGCCAAGCGTCAGCGGGCTGACGATCAGCCCCGAACGCCCAAAGGTCCGATAGTCGGTCATCTGCATGATCTGCTCCTGAATGCGGCGATGACGTGATCCTAGGCTGGTCCACGGGGCAGGATTAGCCGTTTCCTTTCGCATGAGCCTGTGAGCATTCTTCATGAATGGCCCGACTGAACCTCAACGATCTTGCGGCGTTCGCGACCATCGCCCGCACGCGCAGCTTTACCGCCGCCGCGGCAGAACTGGGCGTGTCGCCCTCGGCGCTCAGCCATGCGATGCGCGGGCTGGAGGAGCGGCTTGGCCTCAGGCTGCTGGCGCGGACGACGCGATCGGTCGCGCCGACAGAGGCCGGCCTGGCGCTGCTTGAACGTCTGGCCCCGGCGCTGGCGCAGATCGATGCCGGGGTGGAGGCGCTGTCGGAATGGCGCGATGCCCCGGCGGGCACCGTGCGGCTGACGACGTTTCACTGGGTCGCATCCACGTTGCTGTCCCGCCGGCTGCCGGGTTTCCTGACCCGCCATCCCGGCATAACGGTCGAGGTGAACGTCGACGACGGCCTGCGCGACATCGTGGCGATGGGTCTGGATGCGGGCATCAGGCTGGGCGAAAGCGTCGAGCGGGACATGATCGCCGTGCGGATCGGCCCGCCCCTGCGCACGGTCGTCGTGGCCACGCCCGCATATTGGGACACGCATGGCCGCCCTGCCCATCCACGCGATCTGCTGCATCGGCTATCGCAACTTGGGCAGCGGCACGCTGATGCCGTGGGAGTTCGAGACGGATGGCCGGGCGCTGCGCCTTCAGGTTCAGGGGCCGCTGATCTGCAATTCGTCCGATCTGGCGCTGGCTGCGGTGCGCGCGGGATGCGGCGTCGGCTGGACGATGGCGGAGGATGTCACGCACGACATCGCCACCGGGCAGCTTGAACAGGTGCTGGACGACTGGTCCCAACCCTACCCGGGGGCGTTCCTTTATCACCCCAGCCGCCGTCAGGTTCCGCCGCCTCTGCAGACCTTGATCGCGTATCTGAAGCAGTAGTCAGTCTAGTAAGGAAGGTAGACGTTCTAAAGGAGGGTCGCGAGGGTCAGCACCGCTTATCTTAGCCCGTCATTGCCGCATACCATTTCCGCCGACCAGTCTACCTCTTGTCGCACTCCACGCGACCCAAAGCTGCCTTCGCGGGAAATCGCAACACTACAGCGCTGCCTCGCCAAAATGGCCATTCGTGCAGGGCGCAGCTACTCCGACTGTCGACGCTCCGCCGTGCGCGATGACTGATCTACTCGGACATATCCGCGTGACCGTTCCAGCCTTGTGGCATTCGTCCCTTTATCGCTCCCGCGCTAAGCCCTCCACCACCTCGACGGTCACATGCTCCATTCCGGTCGTCTCGCGCACGCGGGCCTTCACGGCACGGCGCACGTCATCTGCCACCGCGCCGGGCGCGAGCTCGACCTCCAGCGTGGCCATCGGTCGTTCCTGCGTGATCGACCAAGCGTGGACATGATGGGCCCGGGCCACGCCGGGCAACTTGGCTTCCAGATCGGCCGCGACCGCACGAGCGTCGAAGCCTACAGGCGCTCCTTCGAGCAAGATATGGCCGCTTTCGCGCATAACGGCCCAAGCCGAGCGCAGGATGATGAGGGCCACGAGCACCGACAGGATCGGGTCGATGGGGGTCCAACCTGTCCAGATGATAATGAGCGAGGCCGCAATCGCCGCGACCGAGCCCAACAGATCGCCCATCACATGGAGGGAGGCGGCACGTACGTTAAGGTTATCGCCCTCAGCGCGACTGAGCACCCAGAAGGCCAAAATATTCACAACAAGCCCGCCCACGGCGACCCAGAGCATCAGCCCGCCCAGCACCTCATGGGGATTGCGCAAGCGCTGGATGGCCTCGAAAAAGATCCACCCCGCGATGGCGAACAGCGTGAGCCCGTTCACGAAGGCCGCCAGCACCGAGAAGCGGTCGAAGCCGAAGGTCCGTTTCCAATCCGCTGGCCGCCGGGCCAGGCGGAAGGCAAACCATGCCAGCATCAGCGATGCGAAGTCGGTCAGCATATGGCCCGCATCAGCCAAGAGCGCGAGCGATCTGGAGATGAGCCCTCCGATGATTTCCGCTCCCATGAAACCGCCCGTAAGGGCCGCGGCAATGAGGATAGCGCGTTCCTTGGAGCGGCGCGCCTCGGGCGAGTCATGGGCCGTGAGGGTCGGGCCATGCGAATGACCCCCATGCCTATTGTCGTGCCCGTGACTATGGCTGTGTCCATGCCCGTGCGGATGATCGTGCCCGTGGTTGTGCCCGTGTCCCATCAGCGTACCTCCGCCCAGTGACCCAACTCCGCCACGGGCACAAGTGTGTAGGCAGCACCAATGTTGGTCAGACGCGCAAGGTTGGCCCGGCCCTCGACTGCGAGCAGTTTGCGGATCGCAGAGGCGTCGCGGTTTAGAACTTCGGTCAAGGGGACGTATTTCACGGTCATGGCGGCATTCTTGATTCGCTTCGTCCCCGAGAGATATACGATCTACAGCAACTGTAGGTTCAAGAAGTAATTGCGATACACGGCCATTCCATCGGCGCGCTTTCGAAGCGCACCGGCGTGAAGGTGACAACGATCCGCTTCTATGAGGGGCGTGGCCTCCTGCCCGATCCCGGTCGCACGGGCGGAGGGCAGCGTCGCTACGGTGACGCCGAGTTGGATCGGCTGTCCTTCATCGCCCATGCCCGGCAACTCGGCTTCAACCTCGACGCCATCGCCGAACTGATCGCTTTGCAGGAAACGCCCCAGACAGCCCATGGCGACGCGCAGCGCATCGCGAAGGATCGGATTTCCGATATCCGGGATCGGATCGAGCGGCTTCGGCGGCTGGAGATGGAATTGATGCGTGTCGTGAATGCCTGCGACGGTCGGTCCGACGGGCAACCGTGCCGAGTTCTGCACGCCCTCGCCGATCATCAAACTTGCGAAGGCGAGCATTGAGACGGAGCTGATGGGGGCAGCCCGTCGATAAGGAGGTGGGAGGCATCTTCGGTTTGAGTGAGGGTAGAGCGGCAATCAGGTTTCAACGACGCGATCCCGGCCCATAGCCGCCGGTCAGCTGTCTAGTAATGCCGCGGCGCGGCTGCGCCAGACCGGTCACTTATGGATGCCCGGACCGGATAGACTTCCGAGGACTAAACACACAACCGGTATAAGCGCTAAACCAACCTCAAGCTTCATACCGACCTTCAGCTTCGCATGAGACTGCCGACCATCGATAATCTGGCCTAACAGTGAGCGGCTCAGTTGATCCCAAAGAACTTGCATCCTGTGAGGTTACAGGTTTCCTAGTCGGATGGTTAAACTTGTTCTCCTTCACAAGGCCAACTCAATTTATGAGGATGAGCCGGATGTCGTTTATGATTTTCCGCGCTCTTATCTTCGAGCAATCAACGAGGCTGTAGGTGACTGGATCATCTATTATGAACCGGTGAAGGCTGGGCCTCGCGGCTATTTCGCGGCGGCGAAGATCGAGCACGTGATCCCGAAGCCTGGCTCGGACGGGCGCTTTCTTGCAATGATCGAGCCGGGCAGCTTCCTACCATTCGACCAAAGCGTGCCGCGATTGATTGCTGGTCGGCCGCTGGAGGAGGCACTGACTGAGCCCGACGGCTCGCCGAAGAAGGGAGGCGCGGTGCAACTTGCAGTGCGCAGGCTGACCGCGGCTGATTTCACGCGCATTATAGATCTCGGCTTACCGCAGGATCTGGAGCAGATTGAGGCAACGCGCTACGATCCAAAGTTGCCTGGCCTTAACGATGGGGCGGAGCCCTTCGCGAGGCCTGTGCTTGAGCGACTCACCCGCCGACCTTACCGCGACGTAGCATTTCGCCGAAAGGTGCGAGAGGCTTACGGTTATCGCTGTGCGATGTCGGGCCTGATGCTGCGCAACGGCGGCGGACGGCCGGAGGTGCAAGCGGCGCATATCCGGCCGGTGGAGAACAGTGGTAGCGACTCGGTGCGGAACGGCCTGGCCCTGTCAGGGACCTTGCATTGGATGTTCGACCGCGGGCTGATTTCAGTCGCGGATGACTGTGAAACGATCCTCGTCTCTCATAACAAGGTGCCCGGTGAGGTTGTCAGCAGGTTGCTGGCGGGGGATGGTCGATTAATAAGGCCGGTAGACCCATGGAATGCACCGCACCCCGAAAACCTCCGCTGGCACCGTGAGAATATATTTGGTCGAGGGCTGTATGAGGGGTCCGCTGCTACAGTGTAACCGCGAGCGCAGCCCAATATGTCTGGACCACCCCGTTCACGCACATGCGGCCCATTGCCGTCATTCATCACTTGACCAACGCCGCCGTACAGCTTCCTCTAATTGGACGTTCGCACTTGGCACAGCGAGAACCATCTAGCAAAATCTGCTATGCGAGACCTACCTGACGCAAGTTGCGCGCACACGGCACACGCTGTGCCTGCGGAGTGAGCCGGAAGGAAGGAGAATGACACTGATTGTTCGATGAAGCTATTTAAGCATTTCCGCTTAAGATCACATTTCATGTTCGCAGTTTGAAAGGGTCGATATGACTGAGTTCCTGAAGAGTATTCCCAATATATTCCCAGCTGCAAGTGATCTTCAAGATTACGCCCAATACGGAGACTACTTCGGCGGGGTTTGGGGAACGGCCATATCCATAATGACACTACTCGTCGTTTTCATTACATGGCGTTCCACTCGTCGCGCTTCTCGACACCAAGCAATCACATCTGTTCTTTCGGAAATGTTAAAGACGCATGATGCTATTCTACTGAAAGATAAAGAGGGAAATTCTTCACAAAAAGGAGTTTCGGCTGAATTTCTTGGAGAGTTTTATGCAATTTATAAGATTGTGAAGAAACACTTTTCGAGTAATTCCGCTTCTAAAGCCAATGATTTAATAGATATTTCGTTTACATTTACGTTTTATGGTCCAAATACGGATGCCGCGCACAACCTAGCAGTCTACGGAGTTTCGAATATAAAAGACGTTCAGGACCAAATATCGACTGTTAGAAATACAGTCGGATATAAGTATAAATTTAAGGGTTTCCAGAATGTACTCTCTCACTATTTTAGAAATTTGTTTGGAATGTACTACCTGATAGATCAAGCAAATATATCCAAAAAAGAAAAGCTTGATCTGGCAAAAATAATCAAAGCCAAAATGTCAAATTATGATCAGGCAGTTTTAGCGCTGAATTCAATATCACACCTTGGATGGGATTGGGAAGAGCGAGGCTTGCTCAAGAAGTATCGTCCGTTCTCAAACATCCCGCGAAGATTTTTTAGCTTCGACGATGAGTTTGACTTGAGTGAAAGATTTCCTGATCTGCGCTTTGAGTGGGAAGGATATGGCTCAAGAAATATTAGAATTAGGAGATTCTCATTTTTCAATAATTCCATAATAGTGAAGTCGAAACGCTAGAATATTACTTTGCACAGTTGGAGAATTGAAAGCTGCGAATTAGTGGAGGCTTATGCTTCTTATTAATTTCGTAAACCAGTTGCGTACCTAAGTATCAAAAATCGATAAATTTTAAGTCTATGAAGCCGTGGGATCTTTCTGTAACTCTGGATTGACGAATAGCATCACATCGTGGATCTTCATCATATTTAAGGGTGATTCCGCTAGGTCGATCTGATCAGGGAGCGTGTCGTCTACCAACATAGGGCTTCATCGCACAGCAATTCAGGATGCTTAGCTTTTCTTAACCACTGCTAATACGCGGGAGTACTGTTTATATAATGTTAACATCTTTAGATATACGTTCCGTAGCTTCATTTTGCGAAGCTGGCGTTAGGCTAGAAGGCCTCGGACAGTGCAACGTCATCTTCGGACCAAATGGTTCGGGCAAATCGACCATCAGTCGGGCGCTCTCAAATTTGTCGTCTTTTCCGTCCTGCAGAGTTGCATGGGCCTCGGAACCAAAAGATGTGATTGTGTTTGGACGGGACTACATAGCCCGCAACTGCCACCCGTCACGGGCGATGCCAGGCATCTACACCCTTGGTGGTGACGCGGATGCGGCGCGGGAGGTGGAGCAAAAAGAGAGCGAACGAGAGCACCAACGGACAAAGTCGAAAACTGCGAAGGAGTGTTTAGAGGGACAAGAAGGCCAACCGGCACTTGACTCTGAGAATGAGACGTTCAGCAGGAATATTTGGAATAAGCGAAGGGAGGTGTGGACGTCATACAGGTCGCTAACATTCGGTCCCACATGGAGCGCCGAGGCTCGCTTTGCATCCGCCTACTACGCGCGAGCGGAACAGTGGACAGGCGAAGAACCACCGGCCCGCACCGGCCTTCTTGACCAGGGTAAGACCTTTGAACACGACCCGCCGATGGCTGCCGAGCGTCTAACTTTTCCTCCCAAGCCGTCGGTCGAGAACTCCGTCTGTGAGCGTCTTCGTAAACCTCTCGTACCGGCGAGCGATCAGCCAATCGCCGAATTGGTTGCAGAACTCGGAAGCGCCGATTGGGTTAAGGCGGGCCTGCCCCTTTTACACCAATCTTCCAGTCGCTGTCCATTTTGCCAGCAGCCAGTCGACCAATCCCTTTCTAGTCGCATCGCTGAAATCTTCGACGCGACTTACGAAAGCGGGATCGACGCGATCCGTAGGGCCCGCACCATTTACGCTGACGAAGTCGAGGCTATCGACAAGTGGATTGCCGACATGTCCGGTTCGCCACATCTTGATGCTGGTGCGAGCAAGGCATTTTCCGCTTGGGTTCTACTTCATCAACGCAATCTAAGCGCTTTCGACCGTAAGCTGTCAGCTCCGTCTTCCAAAATCGAGTTGGAAGCGGAGGGAGAAACTTTCGGGATGGTCCTGTCTTTCATAACAGAGGCTAACGCCAAGGCTGACCGCCAGACGAACTTATCCGAGAACTTCGCCCTCGAACGCTCTGCTTGGCAGGAGGCGGTCTGGAGCCGCTTCATCGCAGACACTCGCGCCGACTATACGAGCCACGACGCACGCCGAAAGCCACTTCTGAAAAAGGTTGAGGGTCTCCGGGGCTCGATCGCGCAGCACGAGGCCAAAATCGCCGAGTTGGATCGAGAGATCGCCGAACTTCGGCGTGGTATCACAGGCATTGAAGCAACCGCCGATGCAATTAACGACCTGCTGCGACTTCAGGGTCATAACAGCTTTCACCTTAGCCCCACATCGGGAGATGGCACCTACGCGGTTCATCGCGCCGACGGGTCTTCGGCTGGCGATACGCTTTCGGAAGGTGAGCAATCTTTTCTAGCCTTCGTATATCTCTACTATCATTTGTCAGGCGACCACGACAATGCGGCAGAAAACATAGGACGTGTTGTGGTGATCGACGATCCGATGACAAGCCAAGACGCCGCCGCTGTGCATACGGTCGCGGCCATGGTCCGAAAACTATTCGAAGACGCGTGTGCGCCGGGCGGCCGGATTTCTCAGGTCATTGTCTTAACGCACAATGCGCATTTTCATCACGAGATCAGTAGCTACTGGAAGGGCAAAGCCCCAGCACCAAAACATTGGATCCTCCGAAAATCTACGGGAGTGTCATCCGTGACGAGTCATGGAACGAATACTCCTATCATGACAGCCTATCGAGCGCTTTGGGACGAGGTGAATGATTCGGCGACGGTGCCGGTTGTACTCTGCAATACGATGCGGCGCATTTTGGAGCACTACTTTAGATTCATCGGCGGCATAGACTGGATGTCAGGCCTTGACGATCTTGATGGACCGGACGCCTTTGCCTTCGGTGCGCTCCGGCGATCTCTTAATGACGGGTCTCATGGCTACCTCGGCTCGGAGGAATTCTACTTTGATGCCGACGCGGGCGAACGCCTTCGTAGCGTTTTTCATCGCGTTTTCGATTTTCACGGGCAGGGTCCACATTATGAGATGATGTGTGCTACCAGGAAATTGCGCGAATCGTAGGGTTAATTAGAAATTGATTTAAGGGCGCACCTACTCATCGGAAATGCATAAAGTACTCCGATCTTGGTCCACTCTGGATCTTTGCTGAAAATTTGGGATTGGCACGACTGTGAGCTTCCGGAATTCACCCTCCGCGTTGGTAAGGCGCGTAACAAACCTTGGACCGTTTGAGTATCCGCTATAAGCTAATGCCGCAGCGGCGATGCTGCACCGCCATAAAATGGCTTTCCGCCCTACAGGTCGACCACGGCGCTAGTGTTGCTGCAGCGCGAACGAACGACCGCTTGCATGTCAGGGGCCTGATCCTTGCTGCACCACTTACAGGCCGCTTTCCGCCCTTCGCGTCGCCGTTGGTTTAGTGTCGATCCCTTACTTACCAAGCAGCCTGTATTTCCGCAGGGTGCGCCGGTGCAGGCTTCGATCATCCCTTTCAGTGGGGTCGCTCCGCCATCTCTCGGAGCCGTAGTGTGCGGATGCGGTTCGACCAGAGATCCTTCAGCCTTAGAAGACCCTTATATCCAACGCCACAGGAGAATTGAAAAAGATCGCATGTTTTCAAATTATTGCAAGCTAACCACCGTTCCGTCGCAGTCATCAGCTTTAGAGAAACGCGTTCGCTAGAGAGCAAAATGAAGCCTACCTGCGCCGGGACCGGTGAAGACCTCGCGTTCTATAAACCCTGAATACAACGAAAAAATCCGGCTGGTGCCGGACTTCGAGAGAGGTTCGTTTAGGGCATTTGGCGGAGCGAGAGGGATTCGAACCCTCGAGACGGTCTCCCGCCTACACACTTTCCAGGCGTGCGCCTTCGACCACTCGGCCACCGCTCCGTGGGGCGGGTCTAGCCCGACGCACGGCGCGGTGCAAGGGGATCACAGCTTGGAAACGCGCTTTTGCAGTTCGGCAAGCTGACGGCGGATCTCGGCAATGTCGCGCTCGTCTTCGGGGGCGGCGGAGCCTGCCGGAGGTGCGGGCGTGCCATCCTCGCGCTCGGGGCCCGAGGCACCGCCGCGCCAGCCGCCCATCATGGCCTTGAGGAACATCTGCTGCTGACGCTGCAGCGCGTCAAACCCGGGCATCGAGGCCATCGGATTGGGGATCGCGGCCATGTTCTCCATCAGTTTGGACTGACCCTCGCGCAGCATCTCGAAGCTGGCGGCCAGAAACTGTGGCACGACGGATTGCGCGTTGGTCGTATAGCTGCGCACCAGGTCGGTCAGCACATCCAGCGGCAGGACGCTTTCGCCCCGGCTCTCATGTTCCGCGATGATCTGCAGCAGATACTGTCGCGTCAGATCGTCGCCCGACTTCAGGTCTATGATCTTGACCTCACGGCCATCGCGGATGAAGCCCGCGATATCCTCCAGCGTGACATAGTCGCTGGTCTGCGTGTTGTAGAGGCGGCGGCTGGCATAACGCTTGATCAGCAGCGGCGCAGTCGATGCGGCCATCCTAGTATCCTTGAATTTATCCTGGCCGCCATGATGAATTCTGCACCCGCAAAACGCAAAGGAAAAAGCCCCGGCGCGTAAATGCGAACAGGGGCGACCGAAGTCGCCCCTGCCCCGTCAGTCCTGGTGATCAGCAGATCACTTGTCGGTGGCAGCCGTGGCGGCCTTCTTGACGGCGGTCTGGGTGTCGCGGGCGGCCTTCTCGGCCACCTTCTGCGCATCCGAGGCCATGTCCTTGCCAGCGGTCAGCATCAGGTCGACGGTGTCCATCTGGACCTTCTTGGCGACTTCGGCATAGGCAGCCATGTGCTCGGCGGCCATTTCGGCTGCGGCCGAGGCGAAATCGCTCATGGCCTTGGCGTATTCGGACGGATCCTGCTTGACGGCAGCCAGTTCGCCCATGCGCGAGATCGAGTCCTTGGCCCAACGGGCCGAAATCTCGGTCGAACGCTCAGCGGCGCTCAGCGCGACGCGGGCCAGCTTTTCGCCCATCATGGACTGCGACTTCATCGCGTCCTGCATCGAGCTGGTGTCGATGGGAAAGTTGGCCATCATGTCCTGCATCGTCTTGGTCATATCGGGGGTCTTTGCCATGTCGTTCACTCCTGTGATGCAGCGACCGAGAGACAGAGGGAACGGGTCGCTGCGATCCATTCCATGCACCCAATATGAATGCTGCACTGCAGCATTTCAAGTATTTTTTCTGCAGCGCGGCAAAAATCCGGTGGGCTGGCGCAAGCCCTTGGAAAGGCACATGCGCCAGCCCCGCCTCAGCTGGCGCGTTCGTGGACGTACCGGCCGGGGGCAGGATCCAAGCCGGTTCCGGGGTCGCGCGCGGGCACCATGGGCCCCGCCCTTTCGGCCAGCCAAGCCCCCCAGGTCGGCCACCAGCTGGACTGCTGGAACGTGGCCGCGTCCATCCAGTCCTGATGGGTGCCCTCGAACCCGTGATCGCTCAGATAGTGGCCATATTTCTGCCGGGTCGGCGGGTTCACGATGCCCGCGACATGCCCCGATTGCGACAGGATGAATGTCTTGTCCTTGGATCCCATCTGCGCGACGCCGCGCCAACAGTCCTTCCAGGGGGCGATGTGATCGGCCTCGCAGGCAACGGAACACAGGGGCACCGTCACGTCGGACAGGTGCAGGCGATGGCCCAGCATCTCGAACCCGTCGGTGGCAAAGGCGTTCTTCTGGCACAGCCCGCGCAGGTACTGCATGGCCATGCGCCCCGGCAGGTTGGTGCTGTCGCCGTTCCAGAACAGCAGATCGAAGGCCGGTGGCGTCTCTCCCATCATGTAGCTGCGGATGGCGGGGCCCCAGACCAGGTCGTTGGCGCGCAGAAAGCTCATGGTGCGCGACATCAGCTGGGCACGCAGCAGGCCGTGGCGCTGGACCTCGGCGTCGATGCCGCCGACAAAATCGTCCTGCAGAAAGCTGGTGAATTCGCCCTGATCCGAAAAATCGGTCAGCGTGGTCAGCAGGGTGGCCGAATTCACGCGCCGATCACCCTTCTGCTTCAACAGCGCCAAAGTCAGCGACAGCGTCGTGCCCGCGATGCAATAGCCCACCGCGTTCAGCCGCGCCTGCCCGGTCAGGGCCTGCACCTGGTCCATCGCGTCCAGATAGGCCTCGACGTAATCCTCCATGCCCGTGTCGGACAGGCTAGCATCGGGGTTCTTCCAGCTGACGACGAACAGCGAATGCCCCTGATCCACCAGCCAGCGGATCAGGCTGTTCTGGGGTTTCAGATCCAGGATGTAGAACTTGTTGATCCAGGGCGGAAAGATCAGCAGCGGCAGCGTATGCGCCTTGGGCGTGGTCGGTGCGTACTGGATCAGCTCGAACAGCGGCGCGCGATAGATGACGGTGCCGGGCGCCGTGCCGATGTTCTCTCCGACCGTGAAGGCGCGGCGGTCGGCCAGCGACACGATCATCTCTCCGCCGTGCTGCTCGACGTCGCGGACCAGGTTCTCCAACCCCTTGACGAGGCTCTCTCCCTCGGTCTCGACGGCCTTCTCCAGCGCGTCGGGATTGGTGGCCAGGAAATTGGTTGGGGCCATCATGTCGATGATCTGCGCGGTCATCCAGTGGACCCGCTTGCGGGACACATCGTCGGGCAGATCCAGCGTGGCGGTCGCGTCCTTCAGCGCGCGGGCATTGGTCAGGTACTGCTTCTTGATCAGGTTGAAATACGGGTGCGTCTGCCACAGCGGATTGGCGAACCGGCGATCGGCGGGACTGTCATCCTCGGGTGCCGTCAGCTGTCCCGTGGCCATCGCCTTCTGGGCGCGGGCATAGTTCGACAGGGTCTGACCCCAGAACGTCACCTGCGTCTCGATCATCTTGGCGGGGTGTTCGGCCAGCGTCTTCAGAAAGGCGTTGGCGGCGGTCAGGTACAGCTCTGCGCCCGGCCCCTCGACACCGCGATTGGGCGGGCTGCGGTCAGCCAGCGCCGACATCAGGCGGTGGCCCAGGGTCTCGATCCGCTCGATGTTTTCGGCCAGCTTCTGGACGGTGGGCGTCGTCGGCGCGGGCTTGGCCACCTCGACCTCGGGCGCCTTGGCTTCGGGTTCGGGCTTCGCGCGCGTCTTTGCGGTTGTTACCGGTTTGGCACGCGATTTGGCAACATTTTTACCCGTCTTGTCCGGCTGTCTTGCCATGATCCGTAATCCCCCCTACGTATGGGGTCATGATATGCGCAGGGCAGGCAAGGCGTAAACCCGGCTTCTGACCCAGTTCCCGCCGCCCCTTTGCGCGCTTATCATATGCCGCGGCGCAGCAAATGTGGGGTTACATGTCGGTCAAAGGTCTTCGCGGCATCGTGTCCTATGACGCGATGGAGACGATTCGGAACACGAATGAATGGATGGGCGCGACCGCGCGGGCGATCGGATCCTATCCGGCCTTCGCGCTGATCCCCCATCCCGCGTTCCGCATGCTGGGTGCCTGGGGCCGTGTCACCGAGCGCAGCTTTGCGCGGATGGTGATCAAGCCCGATTGGGAAATCCCCCCCATCGCCGGAGAGGACGGACAGGACCACGTGGTCTATGTCGAACCCGTCGTGCGCCGCGCCTTCGGCGATCTGATCCATTTCCGCGTCGCCCGGCGCGAGCCCCTGCCCCGCAAGGTGCTGCTGGTCGCGCCGATGTCCGGCCATTATGCGACGCTGATGCGGTCCACCGTCATGTCCCTGCTGAACGACTGCGAGCTGTATGTGACCGATTGGCACAACGCCCGCGACATTCCCGTCAGCGAAGGCAAGTTCGACGTCGAGGATTACACCCGCTATCTGGTCGATTTCATCCGCCACCTTGGCCCCGACGTGAACGTCATCGCGGTCTGTCAGCCCGCGCCGCTGGCCCTTGTCGCAACCGCCATCCTGGCGGAGGAGGACCCCGCCGCCCAGCCGCGCACCCTGACCCTGATCGGCGGCCCCGTCGATCCCGACGCCGCCGCGACCGAGGTGACCGACTTCGGAAACCGCATCACCATGGGAGAGCTGGAGCATCTGGCGATCCAGTCCGTGGGCTTCAAGTATCGCGGCGCGGGGCGGATGGTCTATCCGGGGCTGGCCCAGTTGTCCTCGTTCATCACCATGAACATGCAGACGCATACCCGCGCCTTCATCGAACAGATCTATGCCGAGGCCCGCGGCACCGCCAGCGAGGGCGACAAGCACAACAAGTTCTATGACGAATATCTGGCGGTCATGGACATGACCGCGGAATTCTATCTGTCGACCGTCGAACGCATCTTCAAGAACCTGGAAATCGCGCAGAACCGCTTTACCGTCGAAGGCCGGCCCGTCGACATCGGCAAGATCACCGACGTGGCCGTGATGACGGTCGAGGGGGCCAATGACGACATCTCGGCCCCCGGCCAGTGCGTTGCGGCGCTGAACCTGTGTTCTGGCGTGCCCGATGCCAAGAAGGTGCAGCACCTTGAACCCGGCGCGGGCCATTACGGCATCTTCGCGGGCAAGTCGTGGCGCCTGAACATCCGCCCGCTGGTTCTTGATTTCATTGACGAGAATGCGGCCCTGCCGGACAGTGTCAAGCCTCGGCGCAAGCGCAAGGTCGGGGGTGCGGCCGCCGATTGCGGCGTCAACGATCCGATCCATTCCGACAACGTCGCGGTCTGATATCCGTGCCGCGGGACGGGGGGAACCCGGTCCCGCGCATCGTTGTTTATCCCTCGATCGCCGCCAGATGCGGCACGAAAGGATTGCACGATGACCGACCACAATCACCAGTTCTGGAGCCGTCTGGACGACATCAACAGCGGCATGCTGGGGGTGACCCAGGATGCGCGGCTTGTGCCGATGTCGCATTACACCGACCGCAAGGTCAGCGTTTTGTGGTTCATCACCGCCAAGGACACCGATCTGGCCCGCAGCGTGGCATCAGGCCCGCAAGAGGCGATGCATGTCGTCAGCGACGGCGGGCAAGGCCTCTATGCCCGCATTCACGGCACGCTGTCGCTCTCCGACAACCGCGCCAAGCTGGACGAGCTGTGGAACGCCGTGGCCTCCAGCTGGTTCGAGGATGGCAAGCAGGACCCCGATGTCCAGCTGCTACGTCTGGACCTGTCCGAGGCAGAGGTCTGGGCCACCGGCGGCAGCATGTCGTTCCTGTACCAGATTGCCAAGTCCAAGATCACCGGCGACAAGCCCGACATGGGCGACCACTACACCCTGACGTTCTGAACCACCTCGCCGATCGTCGCGACGATCAGGTCCAGACATTCGGGCGAGGAAAACCGGTGGTCGGCCCCCTTTACCAAGGTCAGCCGCACATCCTCGCCCGTCACATGGTCCAGCAGATCCATCGCCCAGGATACCGGAACATCTTCATCCGCCGTTCCCTGCAGCATCCGCACCGGGAACGGCAGGTCCAGCGGCCGATCCAGCACCAGTTGCTGACGACCGTCCTCTATCAGCCGACGTGTCAGGATCAGCGGTTCGCCATATTCGCTTGGCAGGGCGACACAACCTTCTTGCGCCAACACCCGCCGCTGTTCGGCTGAAAATCCGGCCCAAAACCCGCGCTCGGTGAAATCCGGTGCCGCGGCGATTGTGACCAGCCCGGCGATGCGGTCCGGGATGGCACGCGCCATCAGCAGGCTGATCCAGCCTCCCATCGACGACCCGACCAGAATCTGCGGCCCGTCGGTCAATGCCCCAATCGCCGCGCGGGCATCCGCAGCCCAGTCCGCGATGCAGCCATCCTCGAACGCGCCGTCGCTGGCGCCGTGGCCCGAATAGTCGAACCGCAGGAACGCCCGCCCCTGCGCCGCAGCCCAGTCCCGCAGATGAACGGCCTTGGACCCCTGCATGTCAGACCGAAAACCGCCCAGAAACACCACGCCGGGCCCCTGCCCGTCCAGACGCTCATAGGCAATGCGCCGGCCCGCATCCGTCGTCAGATAATCCGTCATTCGCTCACCTCGTCCAATCCCCGTGCGACCCAGGCCCCCAAGGCCGAAGCCGCTGCAAAGGCCGCCACGGACCATTCCGCACCCAGCACCGCCAGCCCCGCGGACGCGGCCCCGGCGACCAGCAGCACGACGCCCACCACCAGGTTCGACACCGCGGTATAGGCCGCGCGCTGATCCGCAGGCGCCATGTCGACCAGATAGGTGGTCCGCCCTTGCCGCACCCCGTGATAGGCGATCATCAGGCCGAACAGAACCACCGCGATGGCCCCCGGGGCCTGTGCCAGCCCCATCGCGGCCAACGTCAGGGCCAGCGCCAGCGCCACGGCCCCCGCCACCCCAGACCAGATCAGCACGCGCCGGGCCGACCGGTCCGACATCCGCCCCCAGACCCAAGACGACAGCAGCGACGCCAACGCCGAAGCCAGCACCAGCAGCCCCAGTTGCTGATCGCCATCGCCCGCGGCCGCCAGCACCAGCAGGTAGGGCGGCGCCAGCGCAGATCCGACCAGCAGAGAGCGCGCGATGATGAACCGCGCCAGCTGCCCGTCCTGTCGCACCAACCGCAGCTGCCCCAGGGATTCGGACAGGCTCAGGACCTCCTCGCGCGGCTGCGCCTCTTCGGCCAGCGTTGCAAAGACCGCGCCCGCCGCGATCCACACCACCCCCGCCAGCGCGACCGCGCCGATGACCAGCACCGCCCGGTCCAGCGGCTGCCACAGCAGCAGGCCCGCAAAGACGATCACCCCGGCCGCGCCCACGCTGCTGGCGAAGCCGGTGGCCGCGCCGCGCCGTGATTTGCCCACCGTCTTGCCCAGCACGTCCTTGTAGCTGGCCGAACAGACCGACCGCGCCAGCGCCAGCACCGCCAGCGCCGCGATGATCGCGATACCCGCCGCAGCCCCTGCATCGTCAGCGCGATCGCCGCGATGGCCAGCGCGGCCAGACCCTGCACGGCGCTGCCCACCGCCCAGGCCCATTTGCGCCGCGGCAGCGCGCCGATGGCCCCGGCAGTGAACAGCTGCGGCAGCAGCGATCCGGCCTCGCGCACCGGGACCAGCAGGCCGATCACCCCCGCCCCCGCGCCCAGATGGGTCAGCAGCCAGGACAGCACCAGTTTCGCATCGACCAGCCCGTCGCCCAGCTTGGACGCCGCCAAGGATATGATATGGCGCAGGAAATTGCGCGGCTCGACCT
Organism: Paracoccus sp. PAMC 22219; assembly: GCF_000787695.1. GTDB lineage: Bacteria > Pseudomonadota > Alphaproteobacteria > Rhodobacterales > Rhodobacteraceae > Paracoccus. Next base: position 80,534 of record NZ_BBPH01000002.1, read on the forward strand.
GCTTCTGGGCGTCGGACAGGCCGCCGTCGCTGTCGGGGTCCTCGACCAGACGCTCGAACAGCTGGTCCTCGAAATCGCTGTGGTGGCTCATGCTGGCATCCCGTGTGTTGCCGTAATCTTGACTAATTGGGCGGGCACGTCCATGCCTGCCTGACCATAACCCGCAACCGGGCGTTCCGTGGGCGCCAAACCGACGAGGAGGACATCATGTCCCAGATCACCCTCACCTTTCCCGATGGCAATGCGCGCGACTATCCCGCCGGCGTGACCGCCGCCGAGGTCGCCGAGAGCATCGCGCCCAGCCTTGCGAAACGCGCCATCTCCGCCAGCCTGGACGGCAACCACATCGACCTGGCCTGGCCGATCACGGCCAGCGGCCAGATCGCCATCCACTCGATGAAGGACGAGGCGCAGGCGCTGGAGCTGATCCGCCACGATTTCGCCCATGTCATGGCCCGCGCGGTCCAGGCGATCTGGCCCGACGTCAAGGTCACCATCGGCCCGATCCGCGATCACGGCTGGTTCTATGATTTCGACCGGTCCGAGCCCTTTACCCCCGACGATCTGGGCGCGATCGAGGCCAAGATGAAGGAGATCATCAACGCCCGCGAACTCGTCCGGACCGAGATCTGGGACCGCGACCGCGCGATCGCCCATTACAAGGCGGCGAACGAGCCCTTCAAGCTGGAGTTGATCGACCGCATTCCGGATGGTCAGGACCTGCGCATGTATTGGCACGGCGACTGGCAGGACCTGTGCCGCGGCCCGCATCTGCAGAACACCGGGCAACTGCCCGCCGACGCCTTCAAGCTGACCCATATCGCCGGGGCCTATTGGCTGGGCGATGCGACGCGGCCCATGCTGCAGCGCATCTATGGCGTGGCCTTCCGCAACCGCGACGACCTCAAGGCGCACATGACCATGCTGGAGGAGGCCGCCAAGCGCGACCACCGCAAGCTGGGCCGCGAGATGGACCTGTTCCACATGCAGGAGGAGGCGCCGGGCCAGATCTTCTGGCACCCGAACGGCTGGAACATCTATACCACGCTGCAGGATTACATGCGCCGCAAGCAGCGCGCCGACGGCTATGTCGAGGTCAACACCCCGCAGGTCGTCAGCCGGAAATTGTGGGAGGAATCAGGGCATTGGGAGAACTATCAGGAAAACATGTTCATCGTCGAGGTCGATGAGGAGCATGCCAAGACCAAGACGATCAACGCCCTGAAACCGATGAACTGCCCCTGCCACGTGCAGATCTTCAACCACGGCCTGAAATCCTATCGCGACCTGCCGCTGCGCATGGCCGAGTTCGGGTCGTGCAACCGCTATGAGCCGTCGGGCGCGCTGCACGGCATCATGCGGGTGCGCGGCTTTACCCAGGACGACGCCCACATCTTCTGCACCGAGGACCAGATCGAGGCCGAGACCAAGAAGTTCATCGACTTTCTGGCGGGCATCTATTCCGATCTGGGCTTCGACGGCTGGCGCATCAAGCTGTCCACGCGCCCCGAAAAGCGCATCGGGACCGAGGAAAGCTGGGACCGGGCCGAAGCCGCCCTTGGCAACGCCTGCAAGGCCGCGGGCCATGACTACACGGTGTTCCCCGGCGAAGGTGCCTTCTATGGCCCCAAGCTGGAGTTCGTGCTGACCGACGCGATCGGGCGTGACTGGCAATGCGGCACGCTGCAGGTGGACCCGAACCTACCGGAACGGCTCGATGCGGAATATGTCGGCGCCGACGGGCACAAGCACCGCCCCATCATGCTGCACCGCGCGGTCCTGGGCAGCTTCGAGCGGTTCATCGGCATCCTGATCGAGAACAGCGCCGGCAAGCTGCCCTTCTGGCTGGCCCCGCGCCAAGTGGTCGTGGCCTCCATCGTGTCGGATGCGGATGCCTATGTGCATGAGGTCGTGGCCGCCCTGCGCGCCCAGGGCATCCGGGCTGAGGCCGATATCCGCAACGAAAAGATCAACTACAAGGTCCGCGAACATTCCGTCGGCCGCGTCCCCGCAATCCTGGCCATCGGCATGAAGGAGGTCGAGGATCGCACCGTGTCGCTGCGCCGCCTGGATGCGCAGGGCAGCCGCACCGTGACCCTGGACCAGGTCGTGGCCGACCTTGCGGCCGAGGCCACGCCCCCGGACCTGCGCTGACCCCTGCCTGCGTCAAACGCGGCATGACGGGGCCGCGTTTGACTCTTGCGTTTTGCAACGATTCGGGCATCCTCTCAGTCGCGTGAGCGAAGACTTTCTACCGCCTCCCTCTTGGGCAGCCGGAAGACCGAAAGCGGGCTGCACGGCCTGGCGCAATCCTGCGTCGGGATGACTTGAAGGAGAATACGGTTATGGCGACCGGAACGGTAAAATGGTTCAACTCGACCAAGGGCTTCGGCTTCATCGCGCCCGATGACGGCGGCAAGGACGTGTTCGTGCACATCTCGGCCGTGGAACGTGCCGGGCTGACGGGCCTTCAGGACAACCAGAAGATCGCGTTCGAGCTTCAGTCCGGTCGTGACGGCCGTGCCTCGGCCAGCGATCTGAAACTGCTCTGATCCGCCATCGCGCGTGATCCGGACGGCCCGTTCGCGCGGGCCGTTTTTTATTGGGCGACAGGCAGGGCACGGGGATGAACCTGGCGGAACATGTGCTGCGCGCGGGACGCGATGTCCCTGACAAGCAGGCCCTGGTCGTCATGGGGCCTGACGGCGCGGATGTCTGGACGCATGGCGACCTGCGCCGCGCTGTGCTGAGCACTGCCACGGGCCTGCTGCGCGCAGGTCTGCGCCCCGGCGACCGGCTGCTGATGCGGCTGGCGAACCGTCCGGCCTTTCCGATCGCCTATCTGGGCGCCATCGCCGCGGGCGTGATCTCTGTACCGACCTCTGCCCAGCTGACCGCGCCGGAAATCACCCGCATCGCCGCCCGCATCGCACCGGCGATGATCGTGGCGGGCGCGGGCGTGCCCCTGCCCGACCATCCCGCCCCGGTCCTGGCCGAGGCCGATCTGGACAACTTTGCCACGCTGCCACCCGCAGACTTCGCCCAAGGGTCCGCGGATCGGCTGGCCTATGTCGTCTTCACATCGGGCAGTTCTGGACAGCCGCGGGCAGTGATGCACGCCCATCGCGCGATCCTGGCGCGGCAGGCGATGATGCAGGTTGGTACGGGCTGCGCGCCGACGACCGGCTGCTGCATGCCGGGGCGTTCAACTGGACATTCACCCTTGGCACCGGGCTGCTGGACCCGTGGACCGTGGGCGCGACCGCGCTGATCCCGGCAGACGGCACCCCGATCGAGCGCATCCCCCTGCTGGCCGCCCGCCACGGCGCGACGATCCTGGCCGGGGCGCCCGGCGTCTTTCGCCGGATGCTGCGCGCGGACTGGCCGCCCATCCCGACCCTGCGCCACGCCCTGGCCGCCGGAGAACGCCTGGACCCCGCCCTGCGCGCCGCCTGGACCGCCCGCACCGGCACCGACCTGCACGAGGCGATGGGCGCGTCCGAAATCTCGACCTTTCTCTCCGGCAGCCCCGACCGCCCCGCACCCATGGGCACGGCGGGCTTTGCCCAGCCCGGCCGTCATGTGGCGATCCTGGGCGATGACGGCCCCCTGCCGCCCGGACAGCCCGGCGCGCTGGCGGTCCGGCGCGACGATCCTAGCCTGTTCCTGGGCTATCTGGACGATCCCGACGCCACGCGCGCCTGCTTTCGCGGCGACTGGTTTCTGACCGGCGACATGGCGCAGGCCGACGACCGTGGTGAGATCACCCTGCTGGGCCGGGCCGACGACATCATGAACGCAGGCGGCTTCCGCGTCGCCCCGCCCGAGATCGAGGATCACCTGTCCACCCATCCCGGCGCGGGCGACGTGGCCGTGGCGGAACTGCCCACCGCGCCGGGGGTCAGCATCGTCGCGGCCTTCTGGACCGGTCCCGCGACGCCTGCGCAGATGCAGGCTCTGGCCCAGGACGGCCTTGCCCGCTACAAGCAGCCCCGCGCGTGGATCCCGCTGGACGCGCTGCCGCGCACGCCCACCGGCAAGATCAACCGCCGCGCCCTGCGCGAGGCGCATCGCAAGGACCGACCATGACCCGCCTGGACATCTTCGCCGATCCCGTCTGCCCCTGGTGCCTGATCGGCAAGGTCGAGCTGGACCGCGCCCTGGAAAGCCGCCCCGACCATCCCTTCGCGATCACCTGGCACCCGTTCCGCCTGAACCCCGCCATGCCGCCCGAAGGGATGGACCGCGTGGCCTATCTGCGTGCCAAGCTGGGCGATCAGGTCGATGCCGCCACCCGCGCGCTGGCCGAACGCGCCGCCGCCCTGGGCCTGACCCTGAACCCGTCGCCGCGCGAACCCGACACGACAGACGCGCATCGCCTGATGCACTGGGCCGGGCTGGAGGGCGCGCAGACCCGCGTCATGGCCGGCCTGCTGCGCGCGCATTGGCAGGACGCGCAGGACATCGGCGATGCGGACACCCTGACGGCGATCGCCGGGGCCGCCGGCATGGACCCCGCGTTGACCGCCCGCCTGCTGGCCAGCGACGCCGACCGCGACGAGGTCGCCCGCCGCGAATCGCATGCCCGCCAGCGGGGCATCTCTTCGGTCCCGACCTTCATCGTCGCGGATGCCCATGCGGTCAGCGGCGCCCAGCCTGCGGCATTGTGGCAGGGCGTCATCGACGAGATCATGGCAGCATCCCGCCAGGGTTAACTTGCAGACTCTGCAAGATGGGCCTATCTGAGGGTCTGACCCAATCGGTGACCCCATGACAGACGTTTCCCACGCCGGGCTTGCGCCGCAGCGCCGCCTGCCCCTGCCCGAATTCATCGCGATGCTGGCGTTCCTTTTCGCCACGATCGCCTTTTCCATCGACGCGATGCTGCCCGCCCTGCCCGACATCGCGGCCGACCTGACGCCCGACAACGTGAACCGCGCCCAGCTGATCCTGACCACCTTCGTGGCCGGGATGGGGCTTGGCACGCTGTTCGCGGGCCCCATCTCGGACGCGATCGGCCGCAAGCGCACGATCACCATCGGGTTCGGCATCTACATCGCCGCGACCATCGCCGCGCTTTACGCCGACTCGCTGGAATTCCTGCTGATCGCGCGGTTCGTTCAGGCTTGGGCGCCGCCGGCCCGCGCATCGTGGGCTTGGCGCTGGTCCGTGACCTCTACGAAGGCCGCGAGATGGCCCGCATCAGCAGCTTCGTCATGATGATCTTCATCATGATCCCGGCCGTCGCTCCTTCGCTTGGCGCCGGAATCATCGCGATCTCCGACTGGCACGGGGTGTTCCTGGCCTTCATCGCCTTCGCCGTGATCGGCGCGCTGTGGCTGAACATCCGCCAGGCAGAGACCCTGCCCCCCGCCGCACGCCGCCCCCTGCGCGTCGGCACCCTCTATGCCGCCGCCAAGGAGGTCCTGTCCGACCGCCAGGTGATGCTGGCCACGCTGATCCTGACGTTGGGCTTCGGGCAGATGTTCGGCCTGCTGTCATCCGCACAGCAGCTGTTCGGCGAAACCTATGGCAAGGGAGAGAACTTCCACCTGTGGTTCGCCGCCATGGCACTGCTGTCAGGGTCGGGAACCATCCTGAACGCGACCTTCGTGATGCGCTTCGGCATGCGGCGGATCGCGAAATGGGCTTATGTGATGCAGACCATCGTGTCGGGCGTGGCGCTGACGCTGATCCTGTCGGGCGTCCTGCCGCAGGGTCTGGAGTTCCCGCTGTTCTTCTTCTGGGCGGTCAGCGTGTTCTTCATGGCCGGCGTGACCTTCGGCAACCTGAACGCACTGGCGCTGCAGCGGATGGGCCATATCGCGGGCATGGCCGCCTCCATCGTGGCGGCGATCTCGACGCTGGCCGCGGTGCTGATCGCGGCACCCGTCGGGCTTCTCTACAACGGCACGGCCATTCCCGCGATCACCGCGACGCTGATCTGTTCGGGCATTGCCTGGGCGCTGATGCGCAGCCTGAACGACTGAAGACGGGCGGGCCTTTCGGTCCCGCCCGTTCCTCATGGCACCGTCCGCGGGGG
>NZ_BBPH01000001.1 GCF_000787695.1 Paracoccus sp. PAMC 22219
AGCGCCCCCGGCCGTCGCGGGACGCAATCCTACTCGGCGGCGGCTTCCGCGGCGCGCGCTTCAGCGTCCAGCACCTCGGCACGCTCCTCGACCAGCTGCACGATATGATCGACCATCTGGTCGTTGGACAGCTTGTGGCTCTGCTTGCCGGCCACATAGACCATCCCCGACCCCGCCCCGCCGCCGGTGAACCCCAGATCGGTCATCAGCGCCTCGCCGGGTCCGTTGACAACGCAGCCGATGATCGACAGGCTCATCGGCGTCTTGATGTGCTCCAACCGCTGTTCCAGCGCCTCGACCGTGCGGATCACGTCGAACCCCTGCCGCGCGCAGCTGGGACAGCTGATGATCTGAACGCCCCGCGTGCGCAGGCCAAGCGACTTCAGGATCTCGAACCCGACCTTGACCTCCTGCACCGGATCGGCGGACAGGCTGACGCGGATCGTGTCGCCGATGCCGTTCCACAACAGGTTGCCAAGGCCCACCGCCGACTTGACCGTGCCGCCGACAAAGCCGCCGGCCTCGGTGATGCCCAGATGGATCGGCGCATCGGTCGCCTCGGACAGCATCTGATAGGCCGCCGCCGACAGGAACACGTCGCTGGCCTTCACGCTGATCTTGAATTCGTGGAAATCGTTGTCCTGCAGGATCTTGATATGATCCAGCCCGCTCTCGACCATCGCGTCCGGGCAGGGCTCGCCGTACTTCTCCAGCAGATGCCGTTCCAGCGATCCGGCGTTCACGCCGATGCGGATCGAACAGCCGTGGTCCTTGGCGGCCTTGATCACTTCGCGCACGCGGCTTTCGTCGCCGATGTTGCCGGGGTTGATGCGCAGGCAGGCGGCCCCCGCCTCGGCGGCCTCGATCGCGCGCTTATAATGGAAATGGATGTCCGCCACGATCGGCACCGGGCTCTCGCGACAGATCTCGCGCAGCGCGTGGGTCGTCTCCTGGTCGGGGGCGCTGATGCGCACGATGTCGGCACCGGCATCGGCACAGGCGATCACCTGCGCCAGCGTGGCGCGCACGTCATGGCCGTTGGTGTTGGTCATCGTCTGCACGCTGATCGGGGCATCGCCGCCGACGGGGACTTTGCCCACCATGATCTGGCGCGACTTGCGACGCTCGATGTTGCGCCAGGGACGGATCGGGTTCAGCGACATGGACAGCCTCCGGGGGTTCGCCCTCTCAGATAAGCCATGCGGGCCGCAACGACAACCGCCCCCTCAGCGCTGCATCGCCGTCAGGACCGTTCCCAGACAGTCGCGGGGCAGCATCAACAGCATCGGCCCCTGCATCCGCAGGCTGACCAGCCCCACCGCCCGGTTCGACGTGCCGACACGGCTTCCCGGCGCGAACTCGATCCCGTCGATCGGCCATTCAAGCCCCTGACTGCTGCCGCGCGCGGGCCCCATCGGGTACAGCGACACCCGCGTTCCGGGCATCAGCGGCAGGGTCAACCGCGGCGGGCACACCACGACCACGTCGTCGCTGGCCAGCATGACGACCCGCGGCATGCCGGGCTGGACCATCACCGTCAGCGCGGCCAGCGTATGATCCAGGCGCAGCCCCGCAAAACCCACGGCCATCACCAGCGGCGCGTCGATTCGTCCCAGGCATTTCGCGAAATCCGTGCTGTCCTGCTCGGCCACCTCCAGCACGCGGGCGGCCGGAACAGACCGCCGCGCCGGGTCCGAGATGCTGTCCAGATCGCCGATCACCCAGTCAGGCGGGTGCCCCAATGCCAGTGCCCGGTCCGCCCCGCCATCCGCCGCGACCAGCAACGGCGCAACCGAAAGCGACACCGCCAGGTCCACGGGCGCCACCATGCCGCCGCCGATCACGGTGACCCCGCGCAGGTGGCGGACCGGTCGATGCTGGTCCGCCACCCCCGCCATCAGCCCTTGCCGACGCCGCTGAAGACGCGCTTGAACGGCAACGCCCACAACACGCCAAGCCCGACATAGATCAGCAGCTCGATCCAGATCGGCTGACGCCCGAACCGACCGTCAAGCCAGTTCATCAGCGACACCGCCACGATGACATAGATGGGCATCCCGATCACCAGGATCAGGATCGACAGCCGCTTGCGTGTCTTCAGTTCCATGTCGTCGGGCTCTTTCCTCGGTGTTCCCGTACGCCCCCCAAGGGGGTCCGGGGGACAGGATGTCCCCCGGCACGTCGCGGGACGCAATCAGTCGGCAAACGGGTCGGTCACCAGGATCGTGTCGTCACGTTCCGGGCTGGTGGACAGCATCGCGACGGGGCACTGGATCAGCTCCTCGACGCGCCGCACGTACTTGATCGCGGCGGCGGGCAGGTCGGCCCAGCTGCGCGCCCCGGCGGTCGATTCGTGCCAGCCGTCCATTTCCTCATAGATCGGGCGCACCTTGGCCTGCAGCGCCGCCGCCGTCGGCAGATAGTCATAAGTGACGCCGTCGATCTCATAGCCGGTGCAGATCTTCAGCGTGTCGAACCCGTCCAGCACGTCCAGCTTGGTCAGCGCGATGCCGTTGACGCCGCTGATCGCGCAGGTCTGGCGCACCAGAACCGCATCGAACCAGCCGCAGCGCCGCTTGCGGCCCGTCACGGTGCCGAACTCGTGGCCCCGCTCGCCAAGGCGCTGGCCGTCGGCGTCCTCCAGTTCGGTCGGGAACGGACCTTCGCCCACACGGGTGGTATAGGCCTTGACGATGCCCAGCACGAAGCCGATCGCGCCCGGTCCCACGCCCGTCCCGGAGGCCGCGGCCCCCGAGGTCGTCGTGGAGGACGTGACATAGGGATAGGTCCCGAAATCGATGTCCAGCAGCGACCCCTGCGCACCCTCGAACAGGATGCGCTTTCCGGCCTTGCGGGCGTCGCCCATGATCTTCCAGACGGGCTGGGCATAGGGCAGCAGCTTTGGCGCCACTTCCATCAGCTTGGCCTTCAGCTCGGCGCGGTCGATGGGCGTGGCGCCCAGACCGGCGCGCAACGCGTCGTGATGGGCCAGCAGGCGGTCCAGGCGGCTGTCCAGCGTCTCCTCGTCGGCCAGGTCCGCGACGCGGATCGTGCGGCGGCCGACCTTGTCCTCATAGGCGGGGCCGATGCCGCGGCCGGTGGTGCCGATCTTGGCCTTGCCGGCGGCTTCCTCGCGCAGCTTGTCCAGGTCCTGGTGCAGCGGCAGGATCAGCGGCGTGTTCTCCGCGATCATCAGGTTCTCGGTCGAGATGGCGACGCCCTGCCCCGCCAGCTTGTCGATTTCCGAAAACAGCGCCCAGGGGTCCAGCACGACGCCGTTGCCGATCACCGCCAGCTTGTTCTCGCGCACGATGCCCGAGGGCAGCAGCGACAGCTTGAACACCTTGCCGCCGATGACCAGCGTGTGGCCGGCATTGTGACCGCCCTGAAAGCGCGCGATGACGTCGGCGCGTTCCGACAGCCAGTCGACGATCTTGCCCTTGCCCTCGTCGCCCCACTGGGCTCCGACAACCACAACATTGGCCATGAGCGATCCTTTTCGTTGTCCGAAGTTCTTTTCAGCCCGGCATTAGCGCATCGCGGGGGTCGGGGAAAGCCGCTTTGTCCGCACCCCGCCCGGCAGCCCGGATCAGTAGTGCGGCGGCCGCTGGTCGGCCAGGGCGACGCTGCCCGCCGCATCGGCCTGACGCTCGGCCTCGGCATGGGTCAGGCGGTCGACGCGTCCGGTCAGGCGGATCAGGTCGCGGTCCTGGCGGGCGATCACCTCGGACAGCTCGTCCGTCAGGCGGGTCAGGTGGGCCAAAGCCTCCTCCAGCTGATGCAGGCGGTCCTGCTGCTTGTCCATGTCGTCACCTTCCGTTACAGCGGCGCCTGAATATGGGCCCGAAAAGGCGACTGATACCATGGCAAAAGACAAGAAGCAGCCCCGTCCCAAGGCCGAGACGCCCAAGGGGTTCCGCGACTATTTCGGGCAGGACGTGACCGAACGGCGCGACATGCTGGACCGCATCGCGCAGGTCTATCACCGCCATGGCTTCGACCCGCTGGAGACCAGCGCCGTCGAGACGGTCGAGGCCCTAGGCAAGTTCCTGCCCGACGTGGACCGCCCCAATGCCGGCGTCTTCGCCTGGCAGGAGGAGGCGGTGCCCGGCGGCGGCACCGCGGGCGACTGGCTCGCGCTGCGCTATGACCTGACGGCACCCTTGGCGCGTGTCGCGGCGCAGTACCGCAACGACCTGCCCAGCCCGTACCGCCGCTTTGCGATGGGTCCCGTCTGGCGCAACGAGAAACCGGGGCCGGGTCGGTTCCGCCAGTTCTATCAATGCGACGCCGACACGGTCGGATCGGCATCAGTGGCGGCGGATGCCGAGATCTGCGGCATGCTGGCCGACGCGCTGGAGGCCGTGGGCATCGACCGCGGCGACTATCTGGTGCGGATCAACAACCGCAAGGTCCTGAACGGTGTCTTGGAAGCCGCCGAGGTCCGCGAGGATCAAGCCGAAGACGTGCTGCGCCAGATCGACAAGTTCGACAAGGTCGGCCGCGACGGCGTGCTGGCCCTGCTGACGACGGGCCGCCTGGACGACAGCGGTGCCCGCATCGACGGCGTGGGCCTGTCCGAGGGACAGGCGGCCCCCGTGCTGGCCTTTCTGACCTCCAAGGGCACGGACAATGCCGCGACCCTGGAGAACCTGTCGGCAGCGGTCGGTGGATCGGCCATCGGCGCCGAAGGCGTGGACGAGTTGCGCCAGATCGCCGCGATGCTGGCCGCGATGGGCGTGGCCGAGGATCGCGCCGTCATCGACCCCGCCGTCGTACGGGGCCTGGGCTATTACACCGGCCCGGTCTTCGAGGCCGAACTGACCTTCGAGATCCTGGACGACAAGGGCCGCAAGCGGCAGTTCGGGTCGGTCGCGGGCGGCGGCCGTTACGACGGCCTGGTCGAGCGTTTCACTGGGCAAAAGGTCCCGGCCACGGGCGTCAGCATCGGCGTCGACCGCCTGCTGGCCGCGCTGCGCGCCAAGGGTCTGGCCGGGGCGCAGGTCGCCGGCCCCGTGGTCGTGACCGTGATGGACCGCGACCGCATGTCGGATTACCAGGCCATGGCCGCAGACCTGCGCGCCGCCGGCATCCGGGCCGAGGTCTATCTGGGCAACCCCAAGAATTTCGGCAACCAGCTGAAATATGCGGACAAGCGCGGCGCGCCCGTCGCGATCATCCAGGGCGGGGACGAGGCCGAACGCGGCGTAGTCCAGGTCAAGGACCTGATCCTGGGCGCAAGGATCGCGGCCCAAGCCTCTGTCGAGGAATGGAAATCCCAGCCCGCCCAGACAGAGGTCGCGCGCGCCGACCTGGTGGCCGAAGTCCGCAGGATCATCGGATGATCCCCAAACAGGCCAAGCAGGCGGTCGGACAGCGGCTGCTGTCGCGGTTCCGCGACGCCGGCGCGACCGAGATCGCGCCCGACATCCTGCTGCCCGCGGGCGACCTGCTGGACCTGTACGGAGAGGACATCCGCGCCCGCGCCTATGTCACCCCCGACCCGATCCGCGGAGAGATGATGCTGCGCCCCGACTTCACCGTGCCGGTGGTCCAGGCGCATATGCAGAACGGCGCAGACCCCGCCCGCTACTGCTATCTGGGAGAGGTGTTCCGCAAGCAGGACACGGGCGACACCCGCCCCGCCACCCCGCGCGACCACGAATACCTGCAATGCGGGTTCGAGCTGTTCACCCGCGACCCCCAGGCCGATGCGAGGTGTTCGCCCTGTTCCACGACGCGCTGGCACCCCATGGCCTGCAGGCGCGCATGGGCGACATGGGACTGCTGCTGGACGCCGTGCGGGGCCTGCCGTTGACCGAGGCGCGGTCCGCGGCGCTGATCCATCACATCTGGCGTCCGGGCCGGTTCGCCCGGCTTCTGGCGCGGTTCTCGGCCCCGTCGATCGCGCGGGAGTTTCCCGACGGAACCGCGCCCTGGGCCGGGATGCGGACCGAGGAAGAGATGATCCGCCGCATCGTCCGCCTGCAATCGGATGCCGCGGTGCCGCCGCTGGCCTTGGTCTGGACCGACCGCCTGGACCGCCTGTTCGCGCTGCGGGCCCCGGCCCCGCAGGCCCTGATGGCGCTGGCCGATCTGGCCCGCGACATGCCGGCCATCGCCCCGGCGGTCACCCGCATCCGCGCGCGGCTGGATACCATCGCCGCGCGCGGGATCGACCTGCAGACGGTGATCTTCGACGCCAGCCACGGGCGCACCACGATGGAATATTACGACGGTTTCACCTTCACCTTTCAGGCGGACCGGGCCGGGTGGCCGCCCGTCGCGTCGGGCGGGCGCTATGACGCACTGACCCGCGTGCTGGGCCGGGGCCGGGAAATTCCCGCCGTCGGCGGCATCATCCGCCCCGGCCTGGTGGCCGAACTGGAGGCGCGGGCATGATCCGTCTTGGCGTGCCGTCCAAGGGGCGGCTGATGGAACAGACGTTCGACTGGTTCGCGGATCGGGGCGTGCGCCTGTCGCGGGCCGGATCGGACCGCGAATATGCGGGCCGGGTCGAGGGGGTGGACGGGGTCCAGCTGGTCCTGCTGTCCGCCGGAGAGATCCCGCGCGAACTGGCCGCGGGCCGGATCGAGCTGGGCGTGACCGGGACCGATCTGGTGCGCGAAAAGCTGGCCGGATGGTCGTCGGACCTGGTCGAACTGGCCCCGATGGGGTTCGGGCATGCCGACCTGATCCTGGCCGTGCCGGAGTGCTGGCGCGACTGCACAGACCTGGACGATTTCGCCGCCATCGCCCGCGATTTCCGGGCCGAACACGGGTTCCGCCTGCGCATCGCCACGAAATACCACCGCCTGGTCCGCGCCTGGCTGTCCGCGCACGAGGTCGCGGACTATCAGCTGGTCGACAGCCAGGGCGCGACCGAGGGCACGGTCGCCAACATGACCGCCGAGGCGATCGCCGACATCACCTCGTCAGGCGAAACGCTGCGCGCCAACAACCTGCGCATCCTGAACGAGCCCCCGATCCTGCGGTCGCAGGCGACGCTGTTCGCCAACCGCGCGGCGATGGGTCCGGCGATGGACGCGCTGATCGCCCGGCTGGCAGCGCCGGAGGCCGGTCGGTCCGCCTAGTGCTGCAGCAGGATCGGGTGAGATCGGGGCAATGACGTAAGACGCGCCGGTATTTCGCCTGTAGCGGCACCGCCGGCGCAGGACGGGATCAAACCCAAGGCAGCAGCACCGCGACTGAGATCGCGGCGATCAGTGCCCCTGCGCCCAGCTGCATCGCGCCGGGCAGCCAGCGCGCGGCGCCCGCCCAGGGGCCGTGCTCTGGCAACAGGGCAAAGCTGCCCCGCCGCGCCCACACTGCCAGACCTGCCACCGCCACGGTCACCACGGCGGTGCCCAGCCCCATGGCCACCGTCCCCAGGATGCCCATCCCGAAGATGCCCATCCGCCAGGTCAGGATCAGCAGGAACAGCGCCCCGGTGCAGGGCCGCAGCGCGATGCCCGCCACGACCAGCACCCCGTCTCGCAGGGACCGCGTCTGCGCCACCTGCCAGGCGTGGGGCCATGCGCGTGCCCGCAGCCGCAGGCGTCGCCGTGATGATGGTGATGGTGATGGTGATGGTGATGGTGAGAATCCGCCCGCGCCTGCGCGCGCAGCATCGTCACGCCGCGCCATGCCAGCCACAGCCCGACCAGCGCGACCAGGGCGGTGCTAGCTTGGACCATCGCGACCTCTGACAGGTCGGTCAGGGTCTGGCGTCCCAGGTCCAGGACGGTGATGCCACCCCAGACCAGCGCGACCGCCGTGCCCGCCTGCGCCAGCGATGATGCCACCGACAGCCCGGCCAGCCGTGCCAACGGCACCTGCGCGCCGAAACCATAGCTGCCGATGATCACCTTGCCATGCCCAGGCCCCACCGCATGCGCGACACCGTAAGCAAAGCACAGGCCCAGCAGCGACGCGACCGCCCCCGGCTGGCCGGACCGCAACGCCCGCAGCGCGCCCGCCATCGCGTTCTGAACCGCACGCTGCTGATCGGTGGCCCACCGCTCGATCCCGGCCAGACCGCCGCCCAACCACAGCGCCACCAGCGCCAGTCCGACGACCAGGCCTGTCAGGGCAACCGCGCGTCTCATGACTGCGGACCGCAGCGGACCTGTACCGAATCCGCGCCGGTGGCGCCGATGTCCACGGTGATCAGGTCGGCCTCATCGGCGCTTTGTCCGTCGCCCAAGGCCTCGCCCACGGCGCGGGCATAGGCGTCGGCGGCGGCATAGGGGTCGCCCATGCGCAGATCGGCGGTGCAATCCGCCCGTGCGATGGCGGGGGGTTCGGGTATGCTGAACTGCACGTAATATTCAGGGTCATAGACCTGGATCGTCAGCGGCTCGGCCCCGTCCAGCGGTTCGGCCAGCGGCCGCACATGGGCCGAGATCAACCGCCCATCCTCATAGCGCGCGGCAAAGTCCTGCGGTCCGTCCAGGGTCAGCCGGCGACCGCCCGCGTCCAGGAACAGCCGCCCGTCGAAACCCGGCTCCCAATCCGCGTCAAAGCCCTGCAGCGCCGCCTGTTCGTCTGGCGTCAGGACGCCGTCGCCATCGGGGTCCAGGCCCAGATCCTCGATGATCAGCAAGGAATAGAATTCGTCATAGGCCCATTCGACCGCCACATGCGTCAGCGCCCCGGACGCGTCATGACGCAGCGACAGGCCCGCGTCGATGAACACATGCGGGTGGGCCAGCGCGCCAAGCGGCATGGCGATCAGCAGGGCGGACAGGCAGGACACGCGCGGCGACATCGGCAGGGCACCTTGGCAAGGACGGCGGTTCCAGTTACCCGCGTGCGGTCCGGCTTGCAAATCACCGCTTTGCCAGCCCGGCGAAAAACGACGCACGCAGCGCAACCCCGGCGCGGGTTCGCGCGTGTCTGGGTTCGAACGAACGAGGGATGACGGGATGAAACGACGGGCATTCACGATGGCGGGGCTGGCCTTGGCGCTGACCGGCTGCGGGCGGATCGTCGATGCCCGCGCCACCGCACGCGAAACCGCATTCGAGGCGCAGTTCCCCCCGACCGGCCAGCTGATCGACGTCCAGGGACGCACCGTCCACGTCGACATCCGCGGCAGCGGCCCCGACCTGATCCTGCTGCACGGGGCCAGCGGCAACAGCCGCGATTTCACCTTCGCCCTGGCCGACCGCCTGGCCGCGCGGTACCGCGTGCTGGCCTTTGACCGGCCCGGGCTGGGATGGACCAACGATATCGGGCCGCAGACCGACAACCCCATCGCCCAGGCCGAACTGCTGCGTGCTGCCGCCGGCCAGCTGGGCGTGCGGCGCCCCGTCGTGCTGGGGCACAGCTATGGCGGCGCAGTCGCGATGGCCTGGGGCCTGCGCGCGCCGAGCGACACGGCGGCGCTGGTGATCGTGTCGGGCGCGACGATGCCTTGGCCCGGCGATCTGTCGGGCTGGTTCGCGTTTCTGGACACGCCGCTTGGCGACCGGGTCGGCCCGCCGCTGCTGACGGCCCTGGCGCCGGTGTCGCTTGGCGACCGGATCATGGCCGACATCTTCAAGCCGCAGGCGGTGCCCGCAGGCTATGCCGATTACATCGGCGTGGGGCTGGCCGCACGGCGCGGCAACTATCGCGCGAATGCGGCGCAGATCACCGGGCTACGCCCCTATCTGCGCGTCATGGCGCCCGGCTATCCGCAGCTGACCCTGCCGGTCGAGGTGATCCACGGCGGCCGCGACACCATCGTGCCGGCCGGCATCCACGCCCTGCCCCTTTCCGACGCGCTGCCCAATGCCGCGCTGACGATCCTGCCCGATCAGGGCCACATGCCCCAGCATGGCGATCCACAGGCGATCATCGACGCCGTCGACCGCGCCGCGGCCCGCGCCGGCATCCGCTAGGGGGTTGCGGGTCGCGGGCCTGCGTCCCAAGGTGGCCGCCAGATCAATCCGGGGGCCATCATGCTGACCATCCACGGCGTCACCCGCTCGCGCGCATCGCGCGTCGTGTGGCTTTGTCACGAACTGGACCTGCCCTTCCGGCAGGTGCCCGTCATTCAGGCCTATCGCATCGGCAATGCCGACGCGCCCGACGCTGCCCCCAACACCCGCAGCCCCGATTTCCTGGAACTGTCCCCCGCGGGCGCCATTCCGGTGATCGAGGACGAGGGGCTGGTGCTGTCCGAATCGCTGGCGATCACCCTGCACCTGGCGCGCAAGCACGGCGGCCCGACCGGGCCCCAGGACTATGCCGAGGACGCGCTGATGACCCAGTGGTCGATCTATGGCGCGACCGCGATCGAACCCGACGCGCTGACCATCCTGATGCTGCACAACCGCGGCACGCTGCAATCGGCCGATGACGTAGGCATCGTGGCGGACGCGTCCGAACGGCTGGTCCGGCCGCTGAAGGTGCTGGAGGATCATCTGGCGACCCACGCCTATCTGGTCGGCGGCCGGTTCACCGTGGCCGACCTGAACCTGGCCGAGATCGTGCGCTATGCCCAGGGGCACGGCGCGTTGATGGAGGGGTTTCCTGCGATCCGCGCCTGGCTGTCGGCCTGCCAGGATCGCCCGGCGTTCCAGGCGATGTGGGCCGCCCGCATGGCAGAGCCCGAATAGGCGGCGCAATCCTTGGGGTCGGGGCGCGCGGGGGACACAACCCCTTGCCGCCCGCCCCCGCCCCATGAGATAAGCGCCCCGACCCAGATCAGTGAGCGACCCCATGGCCGACGACCTTCTTTCCGGCAATGCCGCCAGCGACGCCTATTCCGCATCCTCGATCGAGGTGCTGGAGGGGCTGGAGCCCGTGCGCAAGCGTCCCGGCATGTATATCGGCGGCACCGACGAGCGCGCGCTGCACCACCTGGTCGCCGAGATCCTGGACAACTCGATGGACGAGGCCGTGGCGGGCCACGCCACCCGCATCGAAGTCGAGCTGATGGCCGATTTCAGCGTCGTCGTGCGCGACAACGGTCGCGGCATTCCCATCGACCCGCACCCCAAGTTCCCCGGCAAATCCGCGCTGGAGGTGATCCTGTGCACGCTGCATGCAGGGGGCAAGTTCTCGGGCGACACCTATCAGACCTCGGGCGGGTTGCACGGGGTCGGCGCATCGGTCGTGAACGCCCTGTCCGACTTGATGGTCGTGCAGGTCGCGCGCAACAAGGAGCTGTTCGAGCAGCGTTTCTCTCGCGGCATCCCGCAGGGGCCGGTGGCCAAGATCGGCGCGGCCCCGAACCGGCGCGGCACCACCGTGACCTTCCACGCCGACGAGGAGATCTTTGGCCATCACCGCTTCAAGCCCGCGCGGCTGATGAAGATGGTGAAATCCAAGGCCTACCTGTTCAGCGGCGTCGAGATCCGCTGGAAGACAGAGATCGACGACGGCGAAACCCCGCGCGAGGCCACGTTCCATTTCCCCGGCGGCCTGGCCGATTACCTGACCGAGACTCTGTCCGGGGCCAGTACCTATTCCGACCGCCCCTTTGCCGGCAGCATCGATTTCAACGCCAAGTTCGGCGTGCCGGGCAAGGTGGACTGGGCGATCAACTGGACGCCCGCGCGCGACGGCTTCATCCAGTCCTATTGCAACACGGTCCCCACGCCCGAGGGCGGCACGCATGAGATGGGATTCTGGGCCGCGATCCTGAAGGGCATCCGCACCTATGGCGAGCGCGTCAGCAACAAGAAGGCCGCCCAGATCACCCGCGAGGATCTGATCATCGGCGGCTGCGCGCTGGTCAGCTGTTTCATCCGCGAACCGGAATTCGTGGGTCAGACCAAGGACCGCCTGGCCACGACCGAGGCTGCCCGTCTGGTCGAGGGCGCGGTGCGCGACCATTTCGACACCTGGCTGGCCTCGGACACGAAATCGGCCGGCGCGATCCTGGATTTCCTGGTGCTGCGCGCCGAGGAACGCCTGCGCCGCCGTCAGGAAAAGGAAACCGCCCGCAAGACGGCCACGAAAAAGCTGCGCCTGCCCGGCAAGCTGGTCGATTGCAGCGCCACGAACCGCGACGGGACCGAACTGTTCATCGTCGAGGGTGACAGCGCCGGCGGATCGGCCAAGATGGCCCGCGACCGCACCAAACAGGCGCTGCTGCCCTTGCGCGGCAAGATCCTGAACGTGCTGGGCGCGGCATCGTCCAAGATGGGCGCCAACCAGGAAATAAACGATCTGTGTCAGGCGCTTGGCGTCAGCATGGGAACCCGTTTCAACGTCGATGACCTGCGTTACGACAAGATCATCATCATGACCGATGCCGATGTCGACGGCGCGCATATCGCTTCGCTGCTGATGACGTTCTTCTTCACGCAGATGCGGCCGATGATCGACAAGGGGCACCTGTATCTGGCCTGCCCGCCGCTGTACCGGCTGACCCAGGGGGCGCAGCGGCTGTACGTGTCCGACGACGCGGAAAAGGAAAAGATGATGGCCAAGGGCCTGGGCGGTCGCGGCAAGATCGACGTCCAGCGCTTCAAGGGTCTGGGAGAGATGGACGCCAAGGACCTCAAGGACACGACCATGAACCCGCTGACCCGCAAGCTGATCCGCGTCAGTATCGACGACGACGAGGGCGGCGAGACGGGCGATCTGGTCGAACGTCTGATGGGCAAGAAGCCCGAATTGCGGTTCGAATACATCCAGGAAAACGCCCGTTTCGTCGAAGAACTGGACGTGTGATCCAAACCATCGGCCTGTATGTCGCGGCGGCCCTGGCCGAGATCGCGGGCTGTTTCGCCTTTTGGGCGTGGTTGCGGCTGGATCGGTCGGCGCTGTGGCTGGTGCCCGGCATGGTCGCGCTGGCGCTGTTCGCATGGGCGCTGACGCGGGTTCAGGTTGATTTCGCGGGACGCGCCTATGCGGCCTATGGCGGCGTCTACATCGCCACGTCGCTGGCGTGGCTGTGGCTGGTCGAGGGTCAGACCCCCGGCAGGCTGGACCTGCTGGGGGCGGGATTGTGCATCGCGGGGGCCGCGGTGATCCTGGCGGGCGCCAGGGCGTGAGGGGTCGCGCCTAGACCCATTTTGCCAAGGGCGGCAGGCTCATCAGCACGGCATCGGCGTTGTGCCCCGTCTCCAGCCCGAACTTGGTGCCGCGGTCATAGACCAGGTTGTATTCCGCATAGAGCCCGCGATGGATCAGCTGTGCGTCGCGGTCTGCCGCGTCGAACGCCTGCGTCATCCGCGCCTCTGCCAGCGGCAGGAACGCGGGCAGCAACGCCGCACCCACATCGCGGGTAAAGGCAAAATCGGCCTCCCAGTCCCCGGTGTTCAGATCGTCATAGAATATCCCGCCGACGCCGCGTGCCCGCCCGCGATGGGGGATGAAGAAATACTCGTCCGCCCAGGCCTTGAAGCGGTCATAGTAGTCCGCCCCGTGCGGCAGGCAAGCATCGCGCAGCGTGTTGTGGAAATGCGCGGTGTCGTCGGCGTATTCGATGCAGGGGTTCAGGTCGGACCCGCCCCCGAACCACCATGCACCGGGGGTCCAGAACATGCGGGTGTTCATGTGTACGGCGGGCGCGTGCGGGTTCTGCATATGCGCGACCAGGCTGATGCCCGACGCCCAGAACCGCGGATCGTCCTCCATGCCCGGGACGCCGCGGGCGGCCATCGCGGCCTGCGCGCGAGGGGCCAGCGTCCCGTGCACCTCGGACCAATTCACGCCCACCTTCTCGAAGGCGCGGCCGCCGCGCATCACCGACATGATGCCGCCGCCGCCATCATCGGCGCGTTCGGTCGGCGTCACCTCGAACCGGCCCGCGGGTGCGTCGCCGGGGGCGCGGTCCTCCAGCGCCTCGAACGCGGCGGTGATGCGGTCGCGCAGGTCGCGGAACCAAACTGCGGCGCGGTGGCGTTGTTCATCCATGGCGGGCCTCATTCGTGATTTGCCAGCCCCAGGCATCGCGACTAGCATCGCCTGCGTCCATAAAGAGAGCCGCCATGCGCCGCAACACCGCCCTTGCCCTTTGTCTTGCCCCCGTCATGGCGCTTGCAGCGTGTGGCACGCCACAGGAACGCTGCATCAGCCGCAACACCAGCGAATACCGCACCGTCAGCAGCCTGCTGGCCGAGGTCGAGGGCAATCTGTCGCGGGGCTATGCCTGGGACGAACGCCAGGTCGTGCGGTCACGCTTTGCGCAATGCGAACGCGTCACCCGCGACCGCGAGGGAAAGGCCCAGATCAGCACCTATGGCTGCTGGCGCGACTATGTCGATGTGGAGCGTTTCCGCGTGCCCATCGATCCGGCCGCGGAAACGCGCAAACGCGACGGGTTGGTGGAACGCCAGGCGGCCCTGACGCGCGGCGCGAATGCCGCCGTGGCCGCCTGCCGCGCCGCCTACCCCGAGGAAACCTAAAGCACCTGTGAGGTCACGGGGTCGGCCAGGCTGCGGCCACCGTCGACGGTGACGATCTGGCCGGTGACAAAGCGCGCGCCGTCGCTGACCAGGTAATGCACCGTCTCGGCCAGTTCCTCGGCCGGGGCGATGCGACCCAGGGGGGTGCCCGCGATGATCTGCGCCCGCTGGTCGGGATTGTCCTTCAGCGCGCATTGCAATTCGTGCGACATCACGCTGCTGAAGCTGACGCCGTTCACGCGGATGCGGTGCGGCGCCAGGGCCAGCGCCAGCCCGCGCGTCGCCTGCTCCTGCGCCGCGCAGGCGATGGAATAGCCAAGCATAGACGGGATCGGCCGCCGCGCCGCCAGGGTCGAGATATTGACGATCGCCCCGGTCTGGGCGCTTGGCCCCTCGCCCTCGGCCTGGCGGATCATGCGTTTCGCGACCATCTGCGACAGGCGCAGACCGGCCAGCATGTTCTGGCGCAGCATCTCCTCCAGCGCGTCCATGTCGGTGTCCAGCGGGTCGCTGCCCCGCACGAAGCGGTGGGCGTTCACCAGGATGTCGACACGGTCGAACGCGTCCAGCGTCGCCGACAACAGGTTCGCCATCGCCAGCTTTTCCGACATGTTGCCGACGAAATGGCGCACCAGGCTTTCGTCGTCGGCATAATCCGATACAGCCGACTGCAGCGCCTGTTCATCGCCGTCGGCGAACATGACCGACGCGCCGCGTTCGGCCAGATGCCGCGCAATGGCCAGGCCCACGCCGCGCCCGGCCCCGGTGACGATGGCCGTCTTGCCCTGGATCGACAGCGTCACCGCCGCTTCCCCTTGGTGCGGACCGTGGCAGTGCCCTTGCCCGCCGCGGTCGCCTCGATCACCTTGAAGCGGGTGTCGCCGGCGATCTCGTGGACCTGACCGAAATGCTGGGCCAGGACCGATTCGTAAGGCAGGTGCCGGTTGGCGACCATCCACAGCCGGCCCGCGCCGGTCAGAATGCGCGCCGCGGTGGCGATGAAATCGGCGCCAAGCCGGGGGTCGGCCTGCCGCCCCTCGTGGAACGGCGGGTTCATGATCACGCCGTTGACCGGTTCGCGCAGGTTGAAATCGCGCGCATCCGCCCAATGGAACCGCGCCCGCGGATCGGTCACGTTCTGCCGGGCCGAGGTCAGCGCCGCGTGGTCGGCCTCGACCAGATGCAGTTCCGCGATGCCCGGACGGGCCAGCGCCTGCGCGGACAGCCAGCCCCAGCCTGCGCCCAGATCGACCACGCGGGTCGGCATCTTGGGCGGCAGGTTGTCGGCCAGCATCTTCGATCCCGGATCGATCCCGTCGGCCGAAAAGACACCTGGCAGGGTCACGAACCCTGGTTCGACCAGACGCTCGGTCGCGGTCCAGTCGGCAGGCAGACCCGCATCGGGCAGCGTCACCTGAAAGATCTTGCCATGCGCCTTGCTGATGACGTCGCGCACCTCGGCATGGCCGCGCAGCTCCTTGAGCAGGGAATCGACGCCGTCGGTCTTTTGCCCATCGACCCACAGGGCCGCGCCGGGCGCCAGATGCGCCGCGGCCAGCGCAAGGCGGGCGCGCGCCGCAGCCTTGGCCCGCGGCAGCCGCACGATGGCCGCGTCGAAACGGCCCGTCGCGTCGGTCTGCACGTCGAAACCGCGGGCGGTCAGGCCGTGATGGTCGGGGAAATTCCCCTGGACGATGGTCAGCTGATCGGGGTCGAGGGGGGACAGGTCATCGGCGGCGGTGGCGCCGATGAACAGCACCCGGCCTCCGGGATGGCCGTCCGGAAAGGCCAGATCCAGTCGTGATTGGGTCACGCGATTACTCTTTTTCCATGGTGCATTGCAGGGGATGCTGCTGGCGGCGGGCCAGCTCCATCACCTGGGCGACCTTCGTCTCGGCCACCTCGTGTGAAAAGATCCCCACGACTGCCAGACCGCGGCGGTGCACGGTCAGCATGATCTCTATGGCCTGCGCGTGGGTCATGTGGAACAGCCGCTCCAGGACATGCACGACGAATTCCATCGGCGTGAAGTCGTCGTTCAGCAGCAGGACCTTGTACATCGGCGGCCGCTGCGATTTCGCGCGGGGCTTGACCGCCAGATCGGATTGGTCATCGGGATTGTCGGGTGCGGTCATCCAGTGCGTCATCGGGCTGCGGTCGTTCCTGAATGCTGAGGCGAGGGAGGTGGGCGCTGTCGCCATCACCGGAAATATAGCGCAATCGCGCCCGGATGAAAGCCCCCCGCGCGGATGCGCCGCGACCCACACCAAAAGGGGCCCGCCAACGGTACAGACAAAATTAGCGCGATTGCCCGGTTTCAAGGATAAAAGACCCGTGCTATTATAGGTTGATTAACGACGGACGTGCGACAAACGACGCGTCCGCTTGAGGCAGAGAGACAGCGACAGTGACCCGATTTACCCATGCCTTCCGGCTGCTTTGTCATGCCGTCCTGGCCGTTGCCCTGTTGGGCCTGCCGGCCGCCGCGGCACCTTTCGCGGCCTATGTGATGGACGCCCGGACGGGCCAGCCCATCTATCGCCAGAATTCGGATACGCGACTGCATCCTGCCTCGCTGACCAAGATGATGACGCTGTACATGGCGTTCTCGGCCATCGAACGCGGACAGGTCCGGCTGGATTCGAAATTCACCATCTCGACCAAGGCCGCGAACGAGCCGCCGTCCAAGCTGGGCCTGCGCGCCGGACAACAGATCGAGCTGCGCTATCTGCTGCGCGCCGCGGCGATCAAGTCGGCCAACGACGCCGCCACCGCCATCGGCGAAGGGCTGGCAGGGTCCGAACAGGCCTTTACCCAGCAGATGACGCAGATGGCACGCGCAATCGGCATGAACAACAGCCAGTTCCGCAACGCCCACGGCCTGACGGCCGAAGGCCACTTCTCGACCGCCCATGACATGAGCGTTCTGGGACGCCACCTGTTCTATGATTTCCCTCAGTATTACAACCTGTTCTCGCGCCGTTCGGCCGATGCGGGCATCGCGCAGGTCGCATCGACCAATCGGCGGTTCCTGGACGCCTATTCCGGCGCCGACGGGATCAAGACGGGCTATACGCGGGCGGCGGGTTTCAACCTGACGGCCTCGGCACAGCGCGGCAACCGCCGCCTGATCGCAACCGTCTTCGGCGGCACCTCCACCGCGCATCGCAACCAGGTGATGACGGAACTGCTGGACAGCAGCTTCACCCGCATCCCCGATCGCGTCCGCGAGGTGCGTCCGCAGGCGCCGCGCATGCTGGTGCAGGCGACGACGCGCCGCGCCCAGGTCGCCGCCAGCCCGGCGGCAACCCAAGCCGAACCGCAGCGTCTGGTGCTGCAGGCATCGCCCCCGCCCACAACGCGTCCCGCCGCGGCCGCATCGACCCTGGTCGCCGCAGCCCCGCAGGTCGACCTGACAGAGGCGCTGCGCCGTGCCGGTGCCACCGACGCGCCCGCAGCACCGCCGGGCGTCGCACTGGCCAGCAGCCAGCGCCCGCGCGCCCGCCCCGGTTCGGCGGCCCCTGCCGCGAGGCGATCCAGCAGGCGCTGCGACCGCCGTCGCGTCGGATGATGCACCGGCGCAGCAAGCCAGCCTTGCCGCACCCGTGCTGGCCGGATCGGCACGCCCGGCGCCCTCGCCGCGGCGCACGGCCAGCATCGCCGCAGTCGCTCAACCAGAGCCCGCAGCCGTTGCCGCCGCTCCGGAACCGCAGATGCGCGCAGCACCCGGCACGCTGTCGCTGGACAGCTCCACCGCGCCCAAGCCCCGGTCCGAAACCGTGATCCTGGCGGCGATGGGCGAAGGCGACCTTGGCAACCCCGAGGCACTGGAAGTCGTCCGTCGTCCCACCGACAGCGGCCGCAACTTTGGCGTCAGCCTGGGTCTCTACACCTCCCAGGCCGAGGCTGACCGCCTGCTGCTGGGCCTGGCCCTGCAGGACGGAAACCTGTTCGGCGCCGCACGCCGCAACGTCGCCAACACCAATCGCGGTTTCGAACCGCAGTTCGGCAACCTGTCCAAGGGCCATGCCGAACTGGCCTGCGAGCGGATGCAAAGCCGGTCCCAGCCCTGCCAAGTCATCGGCAACTGACACACCGCAAAATCTGACACGACGTCCCCGCCCCCAAAGGCGGGGGCGTTCGCATGTCCGCATGCGACAACCCGCCCGGTTGGCCTGTCAGACGCCTGACTTATGTTGTTTTCAGAAATTACTGAAACAACGGGAACAAGCGAATGTCAGTCTCGGCCTTGCGGCAGGAGTTCATCCTGCATTTCGGCGAAATGGGATCGCGGTGGGGCATCAACCGCACCGTCGGTCAGGTCTATGCCCTGCTGTTCCTGGCCGACGAACCGTTATGCGCCGATGACATCGTGGCCGCCTTGGGCTTTTCGCGGTCGAACGTGTCGATGGCGCTCAAGGAGCTGCAAAGCTGGAACCTGGTCCGTCTGCGGCATCAGCAGGACGACCGGCGCGAATTCTTCACCACGCCCGACGACTTTTGGGAGATCGTGCGCACGCTGATCAACGAACGGCGCAAGCGCGAGATCGACCCGACCCTGACCAAGCTGCGCGAGCTGTCGATGGCCGAACCGGACCCCACCGACCGCGCGGCCCATGCCCGGATCGCGGAACTGCGCCAGCTGATCGAGCAGATGACCCGGTTCCACGACGACCTCGCCCGGTTCGAGACCGAGCGCCTGGTCGCGATCCTGAACATGGGCGCCCGTCTTGGCCGCCTTGTCGACGGCGCGGGCAAGCTGATCCCGATCCGCCGCAGCAAACCTCAATCGAAAGGCTGAACCCATGGACCCGCTGATTCTGTCGCGGATTCAATTTGCCGCGAACATCTCTTTCCACATCCTGTTTCCTACCATCACCATCGCGCTTGGCTGGGTGCTGTTGTTCTTCAAGCTGCGCTTCAACCGGACGGGCGACGAAAAATGGATGGACGCCTATCGCTTCTGGGTGAAGGTGTTCGCCCTGTCCTTTGCGCTTGGCGTCGTGTCGGGCATCACCATGTCGTTCCAGTTCGGCACCAACTGGCCCGGCTTCATGGAGGCTGTGGGCAACGTCGCAGGACCGCTGCTGGCCTATGAGATCCTGACGGCCTTCTTCCTCGAGGCCGCGTTCCTGGGCATCATGCTGTTCGGCTTTCGCCGCGTGCCGGGCTGGCTGCACACGACGGCCACGGCGCTGGTGGCATTTGGCACGACCCTGTCGGCCTTCTGGATCCTGGTCCTGAACAGCTGGATGCACACCCCCGCGGGGTATGAACTGCGCGACGGCGTCGTCCATGCGACCGACTGGTTCGCGATCGTCTTCAACCCGTCGATGCCCTATCGCTTGGCGCACATGCTGCTGGCCTCGGGTCTGACGGTATCCTTCCTGATCGCCGGTTTCTCGGCCATGCGCTGGCTGTGGGGCGACCGCAGCGCGGAGGTCCGCACGACGCTGCGGTTCGGCGCGACGCTTGGCGCGATCCTGATCCCGATCCAGATCTATGCCGGCGACATGCACGGCCTGAACACGCTGGAGCATCAGCCCGCCAAGGTCGCCGCGATGGAGGGCAACTGGGAGACGCAGGGCAACGTGCCCCTGGTCCTGTTCGCCATCCCCGACCAGGAAGCGCGCGAGAACCGGATGGAGATCGCCATCCCCAGTGTCGCCTCGCTGATCCTGACGCACAGCCTTGACGGCGAGGTGCCGGGCCTGAATGATTTCGTGGCCGCTGACGGCACCGTCGAACACCCGCCCGTGGCGCCGGTCTTTTACGCCTTCCGCGTGATGGTGGGCCTGGGCTTTGCGATGCTGGCGCTGTCCTGGTCGTCGGTCTGGCTGATGCGCCGCGGCCGCGGCGTCGAGGGGCTGCCCCGCCCGTGGATCTATGCCTTTGTCGGCATGGCCTTTTCGGG
This sequence comes from Paracoccus sp. PAMC 22219, assembly GCF_000787695.1. Taxonomy (GTDB): domain Bacteria; phylum Pseudomonadota; class Alphaproteobacteria; order Rhodobacterales; family Rhodobacteraceae; genus Paracoccus. The sequence continues at coordinate 20,266 of NZ_BBPH01000001.1, forward strand.
CTGGGTCGCGACCCTGGCCGGTTGGTACGTCACCGAGATCGGGCGCCAGCCCTGGCTGGTTACCGGCGTGCTGACCACCAAGGAGGCCGTCGGTCCGGTGACGGGCGGCATGGTCGCCTCGACCCTTGCGGCCTATCTGCTGGTCTATGCGGGGCTGATGGCCGCCTATCTGGGCACGCTGACCTATCTGGCGCGCAAGGCAGCCCGTCACGACCCGCTGACCCCGGATGTCCCGAAACCCGATGCGGGCATCCGCGTCCTGCAGCCCGGAGAGTAAGCGATGATGGACCTGTTCGGCGATCCCGCCCTCTGGCTGCCCTTCGTCTTTGCCGGCCTGATGGGCACCGCGATCCTGATCTATGTGATCCTGGACGGGTTCGACCTGGGCGTGGGGCTGCTGTTCCCCTTTGCCAGCCCGACCGAGCGCGACCGCATGGTCGCCTCGATCGGCCCCTTCTGGGACGCGAACGAGACCTGGCTGGTGCTGGCGATCGGCATCCTGCTGGTGGCGTTCCCGGTGGCGCATGGGGTGATCCTGACCGCGCTGTACCTGCCGGTGGCGGTGATGCTGGTCGGACTGATCCTGCGCGGCGTCGCGTTCGAATTCCGCGTCAAGGCCCCGACACGCCACCGCGGTGCCTGGAACAAGGCGTTCTTCGCCGGCAGCCTGGCCTCGACCCTGTCGCAGGGCTTCATGCTGGGCATGTACGTCACCGGGCTTCAGTTCACCTGGGCCAACATCGCCTTTGCCACGCTGACGGCGGTGTTCCTGACGGTGGGCTTCAGCTTCATCGGCGCGGTCTGGCTGATCGGCAAGGCCGATGGCGTGCTGCAGGCCAAGGCGATCCTCTGGGCGCGGCGCGGCATCTGGGGGCTGATCGCGGGCATCGTGGCCATCTCGGCGGCCTCGCCCCTGGTCAGCGCGCGGATCTGGGACAAGTGGTTCAGCTGGCCTGAAATCGCCTGGCTGGCACCGCTGCCCGTCCTGTCGGCGGTGCTGGTGCTGGCGCTGTGGCGGGTGCTGCACCGCCTGCCGCTGGATGGCGACCGGCTGGCTTGGGCGCCGTTCTGGATGGCGTCGGCGCTGTTCGTGATGGCATTCGGCGGGCTGGCCTATAGCTTTTATCCGTATGTGGTCCCCGAACAGATGACGATCTATGAATCGGCCGCGGCGCCCGAAAGCCTGATCATCATCCTGGTGGGCACGATGGTCGTGCTGCCCATCATCATCGCCTATTCGATCCTCGCCTATACGGTGTTCCGCGGCAAGGCGACCGAACTGACCTATTACTGAACGACAAAGGCGGGCCCCGCGGCCCGCCTTTCCACCATTGTCAGGGGCCGTCAGCTGCTGAACAGGAAATGCAGGACGTCGCCGTCCTTGACCTCATAGGTCTTGCCCTCGACGCGCAGCTTGCCCGCCTCGCGCGCCCCGGCCTCTCCCTTGCCCGCGACGTAATCGTCATAGGCGATGGTCTCGGACCGGATGAAGCCCTTTTCGAAATCGCCATGGATCACGCCGGCCGCCTGCGGGGCCAACGTGCCCTTGGTGATGGTCCAGGCGCGCGCCTCCTTGGGGCCCACGGTGAAATAGGTCTGCAGGCCCAGCAGGGTGTAGCCGGCGCGGATCAGGCGATCCAGGCCCGGCTCCTCCAGCCCCATCTCGCCCAGGAACATCTGGGCCTCCTCGGCGTCCAGCTGGCTGATCTCCTCCTCGATCCGGGCAGAGATCACGACATGGCCCGCGCCCTGCGTCTCGGCCATCTCGCGGACCTTCTCGGACAGGGCGTTGCCGTTGGCGGCATCGTCCTCGGCCACGTTGCAGACGAACAGCACGGGCTTGGCGGTCAGCAGCTGCAGCATGTCCCATGCGCGGCGGTCATCCTCCGACACGGTGATCGTGCGCGCGGGACGGCCCTCGTTCAGCGCGGCCAAGGCCTGCTGCAACAGGCGCTGCTGATCGGCCGCGTCCTTGTCGCCGCCCTTCAGCTTGCGCGCCAGGTTGGCCAGGCGGCGTTCGATGGATTCCATGTCGGAAATCATCAGCTCGGTCTCGATCACCTCGGCGTCGGCCAGCGGATCGACGCGACCCTCGACATGGGTGATGTCGCCGTCCTCGAAACAGCGCAGGACATGGGCGATGGCGTCAACCTCGCGGATGGTCGCCAGGAACTGGTTGCCCAAGCCCTCGCCCTTGGACGCACCCTTCACCAGACCGGCGATGTCTACGAAGGTGATGCGCGTCGGGATGATCTGCTTGCTGCCCGCGATGCTTGCCAGCGTATCCAGCCGCGCATCGGGAACCGCGACCTCGCCCACGTTGGGCTCGATGGTGCAGAACGGGAAATTCGCGGCCTGTGCGGCGGCGGTTTTCGTCAATGCGTTGAACAGCGTCGACTTGCCCACATTCGGCAAGCCCACGATCCCCATGCGAAAGCCCATGACAGCACCCTTTCCCGTCTGAATATCCCGCGCCTGTTACGCGCCCCGCGCGGCCAAGTCCAGCCTTGCCCCGGATTGCACCCACCCCCCATGCGCGCTAGGGATTGTGACAAGGAATGCAGGGACGGACATGACCAGAATCGACGACAGGTTTGCGGCACTCAAGGCCCAGGACAAGAAGGCCTTCGTGGCCTACATGATGGCATCCGACCCCGACGATGCCACCGCGTTGCAGATCATGCGCGGCCTGCCCGAAGCGGGCGTCGACATCATCGAACTGGGCATGCCCTTCACCGACCCGATGGCGGATGGCAGCACCATCCAGGCGGCGGGTCAGCGCGCCCTGGCCCAAGGCGGCAGCGTCAGCCGCACGCTGGACATCGTGCGGGAATTCCGGCGCGACGACACCACGACGCCCATCGTGCTAATGGGCTATTACAACCCGATCTACGCCCGCAAGGGCGGCGTGACCCAGTTCCTGACCGACGCGGTCGAGGCCGGGATCGACGGCCTGATCGTCGTCGACCTGCCCCCCGAGGAGGACGCCGAATTGTGCGTGCCCGCCACGGCCGCGGGGTTGAACTTCATCCGGCTGGCGACGCCCACGACCGATGACCGCCGCCTGCCCGCGGTGGTCAAGAACATCACCGGCTTCGTCTATTACGTCAGCGTCATGGGGATCACCGGCGCCGCCGCCGCCAATGCCGCCGACGTCGCCCCCGAGGTCGTGCGCATCCGCGCCGCCGCCGGCCTGCCGGTCGTGGTCGGTTTCGGCATCTCGACCCCCGAAGCGGCCGAGGCCATCGCGTCGGTCGCCGACGGCTGCGTGGTGGGCAGCGCGATCGTCAAGCAGATCGGCGAGGGTCGCCCCGTCCCCGAGATCCTGGCCTTCGTGGCCGATCTGGCCGCCGGCGCGCATCGCGGGTGAGCCTGACGTTCGATCACGTGGCCATCGCCGCCCGCACCCTGGACGAGGGCGCGGATTGGCTGGCAACCCACGGCCTGATCCTGGAACCCGGCGGTCGCCATCCCGGCATGGGCACGCACAATCGGCTGATGTCTCTTGGGCCGGGGGAATACCTGGAACTGATCGCGCCCGATCCGGAGGCCGATTTCCGCCCCTGCTGGTTCGGGCTGGACGGGTTCGACGGCCCGCCGCGCGTGGCGGGCTGGGTGATGCGCGCGACGCCGCTGATCGCACCCACGGGCACGCGCGTCGTGCAGGCCCGTCGCGGCGATCTGTCCTGGCGGATCACACTTCCGCTGGCGGGTCAGATGCCGCGCGACGGGGCTCAGCCGATGCTGATCGACTGGGGCGACGGGCCGCATCCGTCGGACCGCCTGCCCGACCGCGGAGTGCGCATGGCGCGGCTGACGCTGCCGCTGGACCGGCTTGACCTGGACGACCGCCGCCTGATGCTGACCGGGGCGGGCACGCCGATGTCCCTGACCCTGACCAGCCCCGACCGGGACATCACGCTGTGATGCTGCGCGACGCCACCGCGGACGATGTCGCGCAGATCGCGGCGATCTGGAACCCGATCATCCGCGACACCGTGGTGACCTTCTGGCCCACCGAACGGTCGGAGCCGGAGATCGCAGCCTTCATCGCCGACCGTCAGGCGGCGGGGCACGCATTCGTGGTGGCGCAGGATCACGACGGGGTCGCGGGCTTTGCCACCTATACCCAGTTCCGCGGCGGCCCGGGTTATGCGCACAGCATGGAACATTCCGTCCATGCCCATCCCGACCGGCGCGGCCAGGGTCTTGGCCGCCTGCTGGTCCGCGCCGTCGAAGACCATGCCCGCATCCGCGGCCATCGGCTGATGATCGGCGGCATCACGGGGTCGAACGCGGCCTCGATCGCGTTCCACACGGCCTTGGGCTATGCCGAATGGGGGCGCATTCCGGCAGCGGGATGGAAATTCGGGCAGTTTCACGACCTTGTGCTGATGGGGCGCGATCTTTCGGCCTAGGTTGCGGCGGGGGGCGGCAATGCGCCCCTATCGCTTGGCGGGTTTCGGCGCTAACCTTGTGGCATGGATTGCTGCACCACACCCGAGACTTGCACGGGCCCCTGCCCCGACCTGCCAAGGCCCCGCAGCTTCTGGCAGCGGATGGCCGATCGCATCACCGTGTTCCTGTGGACGAATCGTCCGGCCACGCCGCCGGAACGGTCGGTCGCCTTCACCATCGCGGTGATCGCGCTTGGCGCCAAGCTGGCCAAGGTCGACGGCACGGTCGAGCGGTCGGAGGTCGCCGCCTTTCGCCGCGTGTTCATCATCCCCCGGTCCGAGGAAAAGAACGCCGCCCGCGTCTTCGATCTGGCGCGCAAGGACGTCGCGGGCTTTGATGCCTGGGCGCACAAGATGGCGTCGATGTTCCAGCCCGGCGATCCGGTTCTGTTGGACGTCATGGAGGGGCTGTTCGTCATCGCGGTGGCAGACGGCGCGCTGCAGCCCGCCGAAATCATGTTCCTGGATGAGGTCGGGCGCATCTTCGGCCTGGCCCCAGCCCAGATCGCCGCGATCCGGCGGCGTCACGACAAGGGCGCCGGCTGCCCCCCGTGCGAGGTTCTGGGCGTCGCCCCGGACACCCCCCTGCCCGAGGTCAAGCGCCGCTGGCGCCAGCTTCTGCGCGAGAACCATCCCGACCACGCCATCGGCCGCGGCCTGCCCCCCGAGGCGATCCGCCTGGCCGAGGCCAAGACCCGCCGCCTGAACGAGGCTTGGGACAGCTATCGCAGCCTCTATCGCGGCAATCTGCAGGCGGGCGCGGCCTAAGCCTTGCGCGGCGGGCGGGCACTGCCCATCTCATGGCCCATGACACGCATGCTGACCCCCGCCGCCCTGTGCCTTGCCCTCCTGTCCGCCCCCGCCATCGCGCAGGAGGCGCCGGAGGAACCGGGCTTTCTTGAACGCGGCCTGGGCGCGATCATGGGACAGTTGTGGGGCGAAGAAGACCCCGACGCCGCATCGCCGCTGGCGCAGGACCTGGCCGGCGCGCTGCGCCAGATGGGCCCGGTGCTGCAGGATCTGGCGGCGCAGGTCGATGACATCCGCAACTATCAGGCGCCGGAACGGCTGCCCAACGGCGACATCCTGATCCGTCGCCGCGACGATGCGCCCGCGCCACCGCCCCTGGGCGAGACGCTGCGTCCCGACGAAGACCCCGCCACGGACCAGCCGCAGATCGCGCTTTAGCGGTTTGCGTCGCCGATCAGGGCGCGGTGGTCGCGGGCCTTGGCCACGACCTCCTCGAACCGGGTGATGCCCTTGGCCTCCAGCGCGGGGATCAGGGCCAGATAGGCTTGCGCCGTGGCGATCGTGTCGCCCATCGCGGTGTGGCGTGCATCCGGTGGAATGGTGATGCCAAGCCGTTCAGTCAATGCGTCCAGTGTATGGACCGCCGACTGACCCCAGACCATCGCTGACAGCAGCACCGTGTCCAGCACCCGGTTGTCGAACCGCGCACCGGTCTGCGCCTCGGCCCGTCGCAGAAAACCCATGTCGAAGGGCGCGTTATGCGCGATCAGGACGCTGTCGTCGCAGAAATGCCGGAATGCGGTCAGCGCGGCGGTCAGGTCTGGGGCATCGGCCACCATGGCGTCGGTGATGTGGTGGATCGCGGTCGAGGCCGGGGGAATGGGGCCGCCGGGGTTCACCAGCGTGTCGAACCGCTCTCCGGTCAGGCGGCCGCGGGCCAGGCGCAGGCCGGCGATCTGAACGATCCGGTCGCGATCCGTCAGGCCCGTCGTTTCGGTGTCGAAGACCACGCAGGTCAGGTCCGCCAGCCGCGACGACGCCGCGCCACGCGTCGCCAGCGCGAAATCATAGGTGACGCCCAAGCCGTCCGCGATGCCCTGCGCCAAGGCCAGCGGCATGACCAGCCGCGCCGAGCCGCCCTCTGTTTCCGGCCAGATGCCCGTGCCGTGGCGGGCCAGGATCTCTGCCCCCGTCAGGTCGGGCTGGCCGGGATCGGGGGTGGCGGTCAGCCAGCCCTCCAGCAGGTCGATGGGCACGGGCGTCCCGCGCCAATCCAACGTCAGGCGCATCTGGTCATCCGGGTCCGGATGCACCGACAGCACCGGCGCATGACCCAGGGCGCGCAGCCGTGCGTCCAGCATCAGCAGCAGCGCGTTCAGGCTGGCCGCCTGCGCGCGGAATGCAAGCCGGGGCAGGTCGACCGCGTCCAGACCCGCCGCCAGTTCCGTCAGCCCCGCCACGTCGCCGGGCGCATCGCTGGCCATGATCTGCGACAGGCGGCGGGTGGCTGTGGCCAGGCCCTGCCCCTCGGCCCGGATGGCCTGCGCCAGCGCGGGCGGGATCGGCCCGTCCAGCGCGTCCAGCATCGGGACCAGGGTCGAGGCGTGGCGGCGCAGCGCCTCCAGCGTGTCGCGGGGGGCCGGACGCTGGATCGCGCTGTCGCGCAGGATCAGCAGCAGCCCGTCCTCGATCGCGCGCAGGCGGCCCGACAGGCGCACCCCGCCCACGGTCAGGCAGGTCAGGTCCGTTGCAGCAGCCCCCGCCGCCAGCCGCATCTGCGCCGCCCGCAACGCGCCGGGCGTCAGGTGCCCGTCCAGCGCCCGGTCCAGCGCCAGCCCCGGCAGCAGCCGCGCGGCGCTGGCGTTGTAGAACACCACCCGCCCCCGCGCATCGGCCATGACGGCGCCCGCCCCGAAATCGGCCAGGATCGCCTCAAGGCTGGCCTTTTCGCGCAGGGTTTCGGCGGCATGATCCTCCAGCGCCTGCGCCAGCGCCTGATCGGACCGCTCCCGCGCCAGTGCCGCGTCGCGGGCGGCGGGGCCCAGATCGGCCAGATGGCGCGCCTGTTCCAGGTCGGGCACGCGCCCGGTCCGCAACGCCCCGGCCAGCGATTCCAGCGGGCGGGCCAGATGGCGGTCGAACAGGAACCACAGCGCGGTCATCAGGCCCAGCAGGCCAAAGCCCGCGATCATCGCGGCCTGGATCACCGCATCCTGACCGCCCTGCGTCAGCCGCCACAACGCCAGCCCGGACAGGGCCAGCGACGCGACCAGCGCAGCCAGAAACAGCAGCAGGATGCGGCGGCGCATCAGGACAGCAGGCGGGCCATCTCGGCCCGCAGTTCGGCCAATTCGAACGGCTTGGCGATGAAGCCGTCGGCGCCAAGCGCCAGCCCCTTGCGGCGTTCGACCACCGATCCGCGCGCGGTCATCATCAGCACCCGCACCCCGGCCAGGTCCGGGTCCGCGCGCACGTCCTGGACGATCTGATAGCCCGATACCTCGGGCAGCATCACGTCCAGCAGGACCAGATCGGGCCGCGTCTGGCGGATGCGGTCCACGGCGCCGCGGCCCGTGGCGATGCGGTCATGGCGGTGGCCGTCGCGGGTCAGCAGGAAATCCAGCGCGGTGGCGATGTTGTCCTCGTCCTCGATGACCAGGATGTCAGCCATTGGACCCTCCATTCGGGCAGACGGTTGCAAAGGCCGCGTCGTCGCCGGCGGGCATCCAGTCGGCACGGGCGGGACGGATGCGAACACCGGCACAGTCAAAGTCCTGCGGCACGATCACGGTCTGGCCGCGCCGTTCGATCAGCATGATCGGCGCGCGGCGGGTGCCATCCGCGCCTTGGGTGATCTGCGCGGGGTCGATGGCGGCAAAGCGGGTTTCCACCGGGACCAGATAGGTCCAGGGCGCCCAGGGCTGGCTGTCACGCCCCACGACCAGCACCTGCGACCCGGTGGGCAGGCTGGCCTGCGCGCGGTCGAACCACGCGTAATCGTTCCATACCGAATAGGCGACCATCGACAGCCCGATGCCCGCTGGCAGCAGCCAGGCTGCGGGCGACAGGCCCAGCTTGCGCGCCAGATGCATCCCGGCATACAGCACCGCCGCCGCCCCGATCGCCACGGCGATCACTCCGATCAGATCGCTTCCGATCCCTGTCATCCCAGCATCCCCTTGCCATGTCCCACCGCCGACTGCATCCCGCGCACGACGACAAAGGCGTCGCGCAAGTGGCTGCGTTCGAAATCCGACAGATCCGTCGGTGAGAGGTAATTGTCCGGCTTTCGCCCCGCCCTGACCAGATGCGCCTGATTTTCAAGCCGCACCGTCTGGATCATGTCATAGGCCGCGATCAGGTCGCGCCCCCCCGTGGCCGAGATCACGCCCCGCGCCTCGGCATCCTCCAGCCGGGCACGGGTGTTGACCGCCCCGATGCGCCCCTGCAGCGCATAGACGCGGGCAAGGTCGGCGACCGGAACCACGCCGTTGTGCTTCATGTCGATATGGTGGCGATGCTCTCCGTGACGGATCGTGGCAAAGCCGCCGATCAGGCCAAGCGGAGGCCGATGTTTCATTGAATTTCCAACCATATGCGCGATGAATATCGAATTTTTCGAAGCCGCGTCCAGGGTCCCGGCCTGCAGGTCGTTCAGCAGCGTGGCGTCGCCGCCGATAGCGCGCAGGTCGAACATCACCGATGCCAGCATCTGCGCCTCGGGGCTGGGATGGATGATCCAGTCGCGGAAATAGCCTTGCCAGACGTCCAGCGGCTGGCACCAGCGCGGGTTGGTGGCCATCATGTCGCCCGGACAATGAACATAGCCGCAGGCATTCAGCCCGTCGCTGACCCGCCGCGCCAACGCCGTGAACCACGGGTCGCGCGGATCGGCGCCAGGCGCCAGGATCAGGCAGTTGTCCTGATCGCTGACGCCGGTCTGTTCCTGGCGGCCCTGGCTGCCGCAGGCCGCCCAGCACCAGGCGGCGGGCGCGGGCCCCAGATCGGCGGCAGTCAAGTCCAGCAGGCGGCGCGTGACCGCGTCGGCGATGTCGGTGATCATGCGGGTGATGATCTCGTGCCGCTGCCGGGCCTGGACCAGTTGCGTCAGCAGTTCGGGAATATGCGCGGTGATGGCGGCCATCTGCGCGGTGTCGCGGGCCTTGGCGACCTGCCGGATCAGACCGGCGGCGGAAATCGCCTGAACCCGCGTCAGGTCGGTCTGGCTGATCATGCCGACAAAGCGGCCGTCATCCACCACCGGCAGGTGACCGATGCGGCGCTCCAGCATGATGTTCAGCACGTCATAGCCCAAGGCCGTGGGCGCCAGCGTCACCGGGTCGGGCGTCATCACGGCGCTGACCGGCTGGCGCATGTCGCGCCCCTCGGCCACGACGCGGTTCGACATGTCGCGGATGGTGACCAGGCCGATCAGGCGACCGCCCTGGGTGATGCCCAGGCTGCTGACGCGGGCGTCGCGCATCTGGCGCGCGGCCTCGATGATGGGGGTGTCGGGGGTGCAGCTGACCGGCTTGCCGGACAACAGTTCGCCGACCTTGAGCCGGGCCAGGTCGCCGCCGCGGTCGGAGGGTCCGCGACCCCGGTCAAAGAACCGGGCGACGGCGCGGTGATCGGCGATCAGGCGCGTCACCTCTGCCCGCGGCAGCATCAGGATCACCGCGGGCTGGTCCATGACGCGGGCCGAGGTCACTGCCACGCCGTCGCGCAGCAGCCCGCGTTCGCCGAACGAATTGCGCGGCCCCAGCTGGGATACGCTGTCGCCGTTGCGGTCGGTGACCGCGACGTGACCGCTTTCGATCAGGTACAGGCCCGGCAGGCGGTCGCCGAATTGATAGATCAGGTCGCCAGGGGCGAATGTCCTGCGGCTGAAGGAGGTGGCGACGCGCGCCAGCTCGTCCCGCTTCAGGCTGTCATAGGGATGCACGGTGGCGATGAAATCGACAATGCTGTCGGGCATCCGGGGTGACCTTGTGGGAAGGAAGGCGCCGCGCCCCCGGTCGGGGACGCGGCAGGATTGTCAGTGCGCGACCGCACCGCCCGCACCGCGCGGGACGCGGATCGATTCGACCAGCTCCTGCACATGGGCGGGGGGGCGCTGGCTGACGGCCGAGACGCCGAAGGCCACCGCAAAGTTGATCACCGCGCCGATGGTGCCGAAGGATGCCGGCGAGATGCCGAACAGCCATGCGTCGGGCGTGTCGGGGAACATGTTGGTGCCCGCGACGAAGAACCAGCCCTTGTAGGCGAAGATGTACAGGATCGTGGACAGCATGCCCGCGATCATGCCTGCAATCGCGCCTTCCTTGCCGACGCGCTTGGAGAAGATCCCCATCATCAGCACCGGGAAGATCGAGCTGGCGGCAAGGCCGAAGGCCAGCGCCACGGTCTGCGCCGCAAAGCCCGGCGGGTTCAGACCCAGCAGCGTCGCCACCAGGATGGACGCCGCCATCGAGACGCGGGCCGCCATCAGTTCGCCCTTTTCGCTGATGTTCGGGCGCAGCGTGCCCTTGATCAGGTCGTGGGACACGGCACCGGAAATCGCCAGCAGCAGACCCGCTGCGGTGGACAGGGCCGCGGCCAGGCCGCCGGCGGCGACGATGGCGATGACCCAACCCGGCAGGTTGGCGATTTCGGGGTTGGCCAGCACCATGATGTCGTTGTTCACGGTGGTCAGCTCGTTCCCGGCCCAGTTCTGCTCGACCGCCGGGGCGCCCGGCAGAGCCGCGTGGGTTTCGGCCAGACGTGCGTCATAGGCGGCCTGGGCCGTGTCGATCGCGGCCTGGTCGCCGCTGGTGCGGGCCGCGGCCAGCGCAGTCGCCTGAGCGGCGGCGCCATCGTTGTAGTACTGGATCAGGCCGTCGCCGTTCTTGTCTTCCCAGTTCAGCAGGCCGGTGGTCTGCCAGTTGCGCATCCAGGCCAGATCCTCGCTGGTCTCGATGTCCGCCAGAGAGACGGCGGGCTGGCTGAACGTCTCGCCCTGTTCGGCGCCCGGCCACATGGTTGCGGTCAGGTTGAAGCGTGCCATGGATCCGACTGCCGGGGCGACCGTGTACAGCAGTGCGATGAAGACCAGCGCCCAGCCCGCGGATTTACGCGCGTCCGAGACCTTGGGAACCGTGAAGAAACGGATGATGACGTGCGGCAGACCCGCGGTACCGATCATCAGCGCCATCGTGAACAGCACCATGTCCAGGGTCGAGTTGTGGTGTTCGGTATAGGCACGGAAGCCCAGATCGGTCACCAGACCGTCCAATTGCGCCAGGAACGCCACGCCCGATCCCTCATGCGTGCCGAACAGGCCAAGGGGCGGCAGGAAGTTGCCCGTCAGCTGCAGCGAGATGAACACCGCCGGGATGGTATAGGCGATGATCAGCACGACGTACTGTGCGACCTGCGTGTAGGTGATGCCCTTCATGCCGCCAAGAACGGCATAGCAGAACACCAGGCCCGCACCGATCCACAGGCCGGTCGCGTTCGACACCTCGAGATAGCGGGAGAAGGTGACGCCCACGCCGGTCATCTGGCCGATCACGTAGGTGATCGAGACGATCAGAAGGCAGATCACGCCGATGATGCGCGCGGTCGGCGAATAGAAGCGGTCGCCGATGAATTCCGGCACGGTGAACTTGCCGAATTTCCGCAGATAAGGCGCCAGCAGCAGCGCCAGCAGCACATAGCCACCCGTCCAGCCCATCAGGTAGGTCGAGTTGTCATAGCCCGTGAAGGCGATCAGACCCGCCATCGAGATGAAGGACGCCGCCGACATCCAGTCGGCCGCGGTCGCCATGCCGTTCATGACCGGACCCACGCCGCGGTTGGCAGCATAAAATTCGGCCGTGGATTTCGCCCGGCAATAAATGGCGATGCCGATATACAGCGCGAAGGACGCGGTGATGACCAGAAGGTTCAGGGTGAATTGGCTCATGGCTGGGTCCTCACTCGTCCACGCCGTGTTCGGCGTCCAGGCGGTTCATGCGCCAGGTGTAGAAGAAGATCAGCGCGATGAAGCACAGGATCGATCCCTGCTGCGCGAACCAGAAGCCCAGGTCCGTGCCGCCGACCGAGATGCCCGACAGCAGCGGCCGCAGGATGATCCCGAAGCCGTAGGACACCAACGCCCAGATCGCGAGGCAGATATAGATGATGCGTAGATTGGCCTGCCAATAGGCATTCGAGGATTGTCTGTCACTCATGTCCCTAGGTCCCTCCCTGTTCAGACATGTCTGTCACTCCGCCCTAGTGTTCTTCCAAGCCCGTCCCCGGCGATGGGCGCAGGCAGGTTTGCGGGGGCGCAAGGCCCCCGGCCGGTCGTCAGCCGCGGTTCATGCGGTTGGCGATCAGATCGTCCACGACCTCGGGTTCGGCCAGGGTCGACGTGTCGCCCAGGCTGCCGTGGTCGTTCTCCGCGATCTTGCGCAGGATACGGCGCATGATCTTGCCGGAACGTGTCTTGGGAAGGCCCGGCGCCCACTGGATCAGGTCCGGCTTGGCGATCGGGCCGATTTCGGTGCGGACCCATTTCTCCAGATCCGCGCGCAGCTCATCCGACGGGTCGACGCCGTTCATCAGGGTGACATAGGCATAGATGCCCTGCCCCTTCATGGCATGCGGATAACCCACGACCGCAGCCTCGGCGACCTTCTCATGGGCGACCAGCGCGGATTCGACCTCGGCGGTGCCCATGCGGTGGCCGCTGACGTTGATGACGTCGTCGACGCGGCCGGTGATCCAGTAATACCCGTCCTCGTCCCGGCGGCAGCCGTCGCCGGTGAAATAGTACCCCGGATACTGCTGGAAATACGCCTCCTCGAAGCGGGCGTGATCGCCCCACAGGGTCCGCATCTGGCCGGGCCAGCTGTCGCCGATGCACAGCACGCCCTCGGCCGGGTCGCCCTGCTGCACCTCGGCGGTGGCGGCGTCCAGGATCACCGGGACCACGCCGAAGAAAGGCACGGTGGCCGATCCGGGCTTGGTCTCGATCGCGCCGGGCAGCGGCGTGATCAGGTGACCGCCGGTCTCCGTCTGCCACCATGTGTCGACGATGGGGCAGCGGCCCTTGCCGACATGTTCGTCGTACCAGTTCCAGGCCTCGGGGTTGATCGGCTCGCCCACGGTGCCCAGGATGCGCAGCGACGACAGGTCATGCGCCGCAACCGGTTCCGGGCCCTTGGCCATCAGCGCGCGGATGGCGGTGGGAGCGGTATAGAACTGGGTCACCTTGTGCTTGGCACAGACCTCCCAGAAGCGTCCGGCATCGGGCCAGGTCGGCACGCCCTCGAACATCACGGTCGTCGCGCCATTGGCCAGCGGGCCATAGACGATATAGCTGTGGCCGGTGACCCAGCCCACATCCGCCGTGCACCAGAAGACGTCGCCGTCCTGATAGTCGAACGTGTACTGATGCGTCATCGCCGCATAGACCAGATAGCCGCCAGTCGTGTGCACCACGCCCTTGGGCTTGCCGGTGGACCCGGAGGTGTACAGGATGAACAGCGGATCCTCGGCTCCCATCGGACGGGGCGGACAGTCGGGGGCGACCTGTTCCATCTGCGCCTTGACGTCGATGTCGCGGCCGTCGACCCAAGTGGTCTGATCGCCGGTATGCTTGACCACCAGGCAGCGCACCTTGTCGGAACAGTGCAGCAGCGCGGCGTCGGCGTTGGATTTCAGGTTGGTGCGCCGGCCGCCCCGCGGGGCGGTGTCGGCGGTGACCAGCACCTTTGCCCCGCAATCGTTGATCCGGTTGGCCAGCGCATCCGGCGAAAACCCTGCGAAGACGATCGAATGGATCGCCCCGATCCGCGCGCAGGCCAGCATGGCATAGGCGGCCTCGGGGATCATCGGCAGATAGATCACCACGCGGTCGCCGCGCATCACGCCCTGGCTCAGCAGGACATTGGCGAAACGGTTCACCTTTTCGGACAGCTGGGCATAGGTGATGTGCTGGGCCGGGGTCTGCGGATCGTCGGGTTCAAAGATGATCGCGGTCTGGTCGGCGCGGGTCGGCAGATGGCGGTCGATGCAGTTGACGGACGCGTTCAGCACCCCGTCCTCGAACCACTTGATGCTGACCTGACCCAGGGTGAAGTCGGTATCCTTGACCTTGGTATAGGGCGTCATCCAGTCCAAGCGCTGCCCCTCGCGGGACCAGAAGCCCTGCGGGTCGCGGATCGATTCGTCGTACAGGCGCGTGTAATCCTCGGGCCCGGCATGAGCGTTTTCCAGACCCGCCGGAATGGCGTGTTTGCGAATGTTTTCAGCGGTCATGACTTTCCCCCTCGTCGTCGCCATGCTGCAGCCCGGCCGCGACGACCCCTGACAGGGCGTGGGCGCAACGCTGCGTCGCACCATGTTAATCACAAATGACGCAACAAGTTAACTTGTTTTTTATAAAGGAAAATTTTGTAAACGAATTGACTTTTATCGGGGATAAAATGTCAACGCTTCACAAAGCTGCGCCGTCGGCGGCAATCGCCACGCTGCCCTGCAGCCCCGCCCGCAGCGCAGGTCTGGCATGGACCGCCATCACGGTGGTGCCCCGCGGGGCCAGGCGATCCGACAGGTCCCGGATCATCTGCGCGCCGCTGCGGTCGATCAAGGTCACCTGCGACATGTCCAGCAGCAGCAGACGGGGATGCGCATCGATGCGCGCCAGCGCCCCTTCGATCCGCGCGACGGACCCGAAGAAGACCGGCCCGGACAGGTGGATCACCATCCGGTCCGACGGGCCGTCGGGGTCCGTCACCGGGGCGTGGGCCGTTCCCGCGCGCGACATGCGCGCGATGAACAGCATCGCGGTCAGCGCCATGCCGATCAGGATGCCGATGGTCAGATCGTGCAGAACCACGCCCAGGAAGGTCGCGGCCATCACGCCGGCCTCGGCCCGGTCCATGCGGGTCAGGCTGATCATGGCGTGCCATTCTATCATCTTCCAGCTGACGATCATCAGCAGCCCGGCCAGACCGGCCAACGGAATGGCCCCGACCAGCGGCGCCGCGACGATCAAAAAGCCCAGCAACAGGGCAGCATGGATCATCCCCGACGCCGGGCCGCGGCTGCCGGCCTTCACGTTGGTCGCCGTGCGCGCGATGGTGCCGGTGACGCAGAACCCGCCGAACAGCCCCGCGCCGATATTGGCAAGCCCCTGCCCGATCAGTTCGTCATCGGGGCGCATGCGGGTACCGGCCATCTGGTCCGCGACCATCGCCGACAGCAGGGATTCGATTGCCCCCAGCAGGGTAAAGGCCACCGCGAAAGGCAGCGCCGCCTGCACCGCCGCCCAATCCAACACAGGCAGCACTGGCATGGGCAGGCCGGCGGGCAACGCGCCAAACCGGTCAAAGACCGATGGCGCGTCCAGCACCTGCGCCGCCAGCGTCGCCGCCACGATGCCCAGCAGCAATGCGGGCAGGCGCGGGGCCAGCCGCTGCACGGCGACGATCACCACCACCGTCAACAGCGCGACGCCCGCGACCTGCGGGCTGAGGGTCGCGCGCGCCTGCCACAGGGACAACAGCTTTGGCAAAAGGGCCGCAGGCTCTGGCGCGGACAGGGTCAGGCCCAGCAGGTCGCGCAACTGGCTGGCGGCGATGATGACGGCGATCCCGGCGGTGAACCCCAGGATCACCGGATAGGGCACCAGCCGGATCGTCCCGCCAAGGCGCAGCAGACCAAGGGCCGCCAGCATCACGCCCGACAACATCGTGGCCAGGATCAGCCCGTCGATGCCGATGGCCGCGACGCAGCCCGCGACCAGCACGATGAACGCGCCGGCCGGGCCACCGATCTGGTGGCGGGTGCCGCCCATGGCGCTGACCAGAAAACCGCCCACGATGGCCGTGACCAGCCCGCGATCGGGTCCGACCCCACTGGCAATGGCGATGGCAAGCGACAGCGGCAGCGCCACGATGGCCACCGTAAGTCCAGCCTGCAGGTCCCTGAGATCGAACGAAAGATCAAGAAAGGCGGGGCGATAGCCCATGGACCCTCCCTGCGTGGCCGGGGCCGAGGGTGCGCCCGCACCCCGGCCCCTGTCAACACCGCTATTGCGGGCGGTCCATCCGCGCATAGATACAGACCCGACCGCGCAGGGGCTGTGCCCAGGTCAGCCGGATCTGGCGTCGCGACGCCCCGGATTCCGGGACGACCGTTGGACTTGCATCGACGCGGGCGCCGGTGGTCGATTGCAGCGCAACCTCGGTCACGACGGACTGGACGGACCGCGCCCAGCCCTGGAACGGCAGGCCTGTCAGCACCGGGGTGGTCCAGGTCGCCGTGGTGGTGTTTTGCGTCAGTTGGATCATCAGCGGGTTCGACACATAGGTGTTGATGCCGTTGAAGGTGTTCGCCTCGAACTGCAGGTTGCGCATGTTGGTATAGTTCAGGTCCGCGATCGAAGTGTCGACCCGGTCGATCCGTTCGACATTGCCGAACAGCGCCTTGAAAACGTTGCCCACGACGTTCAGTCCCTGGATGAAATGGCCCGAGCCATAAGGCTTGACCGTGATCCAGGTGAACCACGCGGCGGTGTTCGAACACAGGAAGGTGTTGCCCGTCAGGGTCAGCCCGCCAAAGCTGAATTCCGACCCGGTGAAGTTGGGGATGGCGCTGTGTTCGTTCGTCCACTCGATCGAGGCGTTGTCTACATAGTTGCCCGACACCGTCGTCTGCACGTTGGGTTGGGTCAGCACCAGGCCCGCATAGCGCAGCCCCTGCCCCGACCCGTCGCCCTGGAACCAGTGGTTGCCGCTGATGATGTGGCCGCCGCCGTTCGCGACCATGAAATGGGCAAAGCGCACGAAGCGGTTGTTGCGGATCTTGATGTCGTTCGCATTCACGTTGATCGCGACCGTCGTGCGCTGCTGCGCCGGCAGGTCGATGTCGTTCGAGATGAACTGGCAGTTGTCGACCAGCAAGTCTTGGCACCCGCGCCCGATCGAGGTGATCGCCCGGTCCATCGGCCGCGTGAAATAGCAGTCCGAGAACTGGATCATCTCTCCCTGCGGGGGCAGCATCACGCCACTGGAGATGCGGTCGCAGCCGAAATCGACCTTGGAGAAGTTCAGCCGGCTGAGTTCCCGCACGCCCGAAAAGTCGAACAGATAGCGATAGCGTTCGAAACTGTAGAGCCGCGTGCCAGCACCGCCGTACAGGGGCTGCGACAGGGTCAGCGTGCCTTGGGCCACGTTCCTGGCGTTGACATAGACCTCGCGGCCCACGCCGCTGCCGATGATGCGGCTGCCGACTTCGATGGCGGCGACGTTGGCGACGTTGGTCAGCAGATAGGGCTGGGCGGGGTTGTAGGTGCCGGGGCTGGTCGCGCGGCCGGTCTGCCATGCCGGACCGGGCTTCGCTTGGATGGAGCCGTTCTGGATCACCCGGCGGTTCGCGAACCCCTCCAGCGTGGGGGCCAGATCGGCCAGCATCAGCGGCTCGTCCAGGTCGACCCGGCGCCCGCCGAGGTCCAGCGAGATGTGGTCTGTATAGCCCAGCAGCGCCTGCAGCGCCTTCTTCATGCCAAGCGTTTCGTCGCCGAAGGCGTCCGCATAGGTCGGGAAATCAAAGCTGCGCAGCAGCGAGACGCGCGTCGCGGGCGGGGTGGTGATGCGGCCCTTGAACCGGATGCGGCTGTTGATCGACAGATCGCCCGAAATGAAGAATGTCCCGGCGGGCACCACGATGGCCCCGCCCGCCGCGGCCTGATCCGCGGCCAGGAACGCGGCGCGGTCGTTCGTGACGCCGTCGCCCACCGCGCCGAAATCGCGCACGTCGACCCAGTCCAGCAGCGACGGGACAAAGGCCGCGGTGATGTCGTCGATGCGGATCGATTCGACCCGGAACGCCCCGCCATTGGCGCCCACCAGGTCCAGACCGAAATGCCCGTAGACCGCGCGCGTGCCCCAAGGCATGTCCACGCCCGGACGGTTGCCGACGCCGACGATGGCGCTGACCTCGACCACCTCGCCATAGTTGCGCAGCGCGACCGTGGTGCCGTTGGTGACCAACCCCGTGACGGCGTTGCGCGACCCGTCGCCCGCCCAGCCCGCGATGCGCACGCTGGCCAGCGGGCCCGCCACGATCTTGACCCGCGCCGACACGCGCAGATAGACGCCGGGGATCATCGGCGTCTCTCCCATGAAGCGCAGGCTGGTGGTGGTCTGCTGCTTGACGACCTCGAAGCAGGGGCCGAAATCCTGATCGGCGGGGACGATGCCGGCATTGCCCGCGTCTCCCCAGGTCGGACTGCCCGAGGTGCCATCGCTGCGCGACCAGACGCCAAGGCCCGCCCTGAAGGCGGGTGGCGTCAGCAAAAGCCCGTTGGTGATCGCAATGTTCATCGACTATCCCTTCCGTATCGGCATGGCGGCCGGGTCCGGGAAGACCCGCCGTGATGCGGACAGGAATAGTTGATGAAAGGTTAACGGGGCCTGAAGACAGCGCGCGCTGCAACGGCGCGCGCCGCAACATCGAGGGTCGCGCGCGCGGCAGCCCTCAGCCCTGGTTGAACACCAGCTTGCCGTCCAGCGCGTCCAGGATCAGGCCGCGCGTCTCATCGACCCCGTAAAGCGCGATGAAGCCGCCAAAGCGCGGACCCTGATCGGCACCCAGCAGCACCTGATACAGCGCCGCGAACCAGTCGCGCAGCGGCTCGAACCCGTGTTCCTTGCCGACGGCAAAGACCATGGATTGCAGCGTCTCGGGGTCGGCGGGCTGGTCCCATGCGGCCAGCCGGTCGGCCAGGTCCTGCATCGCCGCGCGTTCGACATCCGTGGGCGCGCGGAACTGACGCGAGGGGGCCACGAAATCGGTGAAATAGCGCAGCGCAAAGCCCGCCGCCTGATCCAGGCCGGGATGCGTCTCGGGGCTGGCCTCAGGCGCATAGCGCCGGATGAAGCCCCACAGCCCGTCCTTGTCCGCGCGCCCGCGACGGAGGCCAGGTTCAAGAGCATCTGGAACGGGATCGCCATGTCGGAGGCGGGAACGTCGCCGCCATGAATGTGCCAGACCGGGTTCGCCAGCTTCTGTTCCGGCGTCTGGTCGGGATAGGCGCGCAGCTGCTGGTGGTATTCGTCCACCGCCTTGGGGATCACGTCCAGATGCATCCGCTTGGCCGTCTTGGGCTTGAGATACATGAAATAGGACAGGCTTTCCGTGGACGCATAGGTCAGCCAGTCGTCGATCGACAGTCCGTTGCCCTTGGATTTGCTGATCTTCTGGCCGTCCTGATCCAGGAACAGCTCATAGGTGAAATGCTCCGGTTTGCGGCCACCCAGGATCTCGCAGATCTTGTCATAGATCGGCGTGTTGGTGCTGTGGTCCTTGCCGTACATCTCGAAGTCGACGTCCAGCGCGGCCCAACGGGCGCCGAAATCGGGCTTCCACTGCAGCTTCACGTTGCCGCCGGTGACCGGCAGGGTGATCTCCTCGCCGTCCTCGTCAAAGGTGATGGTCCCGGCATTGGGATCGACGTGCTTGATCGGCACATACAGTACGCGGCCGGTCTTGGGGCTGATGGGCAGGAAGCAGGAATAGGTCTGCTGACGCTCTTCGCGCAGGGACGCCAGCATCACGGCCATGATCTCGTCATAACGTTCGGCAGCGCGCAGCAGCACGGCGTCGAACTGCCCGGACTTGTAGAATTCGGTCGCGCTGACGAATTCGTAATCGAAGCCGAACGTGTCCAGAAAGCGGCGCAGCATGGCGTTGTTGTGGTCGCCAAAGCTGTCGAACTCACCGAACGGATCGGGGACCGAGGTCAGCGGCAACTGCAGATGCTCCTTGAGCATCTGCTGATCAGGGACGTTCTCGGGGACCTTGCGCATGCCGTCCAGGTCGTCGGAAAAGCAGATCAGCCGCGTCGGCAGGTCGCTGATCTCCTGGAATGCGCGACGGATCATCGTCGTGCGCGCCACCTCTCCGAAGGTACCGATATGGGGCAGGCCAGAGGGGCCATAGCCGGTCTCGAACAGGACATAGCCCTTTTCGGGGGGCTGCTTTTCGTACCGTTTCAGCACCCGGCGCGCTTCTTCGAACGGCCAGGCCTTCGATTGCATTGCGGCGTCGCGCAGGGTTGTCATGGTCGGATCTCCTGTTGAGGTCCGGAACGCTTATTGAAAGCGTCGCAGATCGTCAATAATTTGCACCCGAACGAACCGGAGAGTGCCATGACCATCGACCTGCCTTCCCTGTCCCCCTGCGACGCGCTTGTCGCGGTGATGGTGGCGGTGTCCTGCTCGGACAGCACCATCCGAACGTCCGAACTGGTGGCGATCCAGCGCATGGTGGACCACGCGCCGGTCTTTGCCTCCTATGACGACGACCGCATCCGGCCCATCAGCCAGACCGTGATGACGCTGTTCGAGGAGGAGGATGGCGTGGACGCGCTGTTCGGCCTGATCCGCGACGCGCTGCCCGAGAAGCTGTTCGAGACCGCCTATGCGCTGGCCTGCGACGTGGGGGCCGCCGACGGCCGCCTGTACGAGGGAGAGGTGATGATGCTGGCCGAGATCCGCGACCAGCTGAACATCAGCCGCCTGCACGCCGCCGCGATCGAGCTGTCGGCCCGCGTGCGCCACATGACGGTCTAGGCCAGGCGGCCCGCGAAACTGTTCAGCAGTTCGGCCTGCAGCGCCTTGGCCTGCCGGGTCCAGGTGCTGACGCCGGCGGGCTGTTCCTCTCCGATGGCGGCGCTGCGCCGTTCGGCATCGGCGCAGAAGATCGCAAAGACGCCTTCGGTCCCTGACGGCCCGGTGACGTAGCCCGCGAGGTTCGACACGAAGTTCAACGTGCCGGTCTTGGCCGCGACCGGCGCCATGACCGGATGGTCGTCGTCGGCAAGCGGGTTGCGGCGCATCAGCCGCGACAGCAGCAGATCGCGCCCCGGCCCCGCCAGGATGCGCGTCATCGCATAGGGGCTGATCCGGCTGGCATCCGACAGGCCCGAATGATCGGCCAGACGCATCCCCTGCCCCAGCCCGTCCAGCCAGCCGCGCATCGCCTGCGCCGATTGCACCAGATCGGAGGCGCCGCTGGCGTGCAGGCCAAGCGCCTCGGCGGTCAGGTTGGTGGAGTATTCCAGCATGTCGCGGACCAGCGCCTCAACCGGGGGACTGTCGTGATGCGCGATGTCCTGGCCCTGCGGCAGACGGTCGATCACCTCTGGCGCGGGCAGGACCAAGCCGCGGGCCCGGCACAGCGTCTGGAACACGTCCGCCGCATAGAGTTCGGGCAGGCGCACCGGCAGCCAGCGGCTGCCCGACCGGCCCATCGCCGCGCGCGACACCGTCCAGTATTCCCGCTCCAGATCATGGCGATAGGTGAACAGGTCCGACTGGTCGCCCGGCATCGCCGTGATGGTATAGGCACGGGGCGAATGGCTGGCCGCGCGCGCCTCGACGCTGATCTGGTGGTCGACGCCGACGCGGGTCCATCCCAGGTGGACGCGGTTGAAATTCAGCATCAGCCCGGAAATGGCGGGATTGTACGGTAGGTGATCGTCCTGTTCGGCGGCGATCTCCGGGATGGCAGGCAAGGCCCTGCCCCAGACCGCAAATCGCGCAGGGCTTGCGGTCCTCAGCGCCGCAAGTTCGTCGGCAAGCTGCGCCAGATCGTCCGTGGTCAGCACCGGGTCGCCGCCGCCCGCCAGGATCAGCGTGTCGCCCGCCCGGATCACCCGCGTCCGAAAGCGGTGCGCGGGGCCAAGACGGTCCAAGCCGTAAAGCGCGGTAATCGCCTTCATCGTGCTGGCCGGGGCCAGCAATGCCGCAGCCTGGCGCAGCGCCAGCGGTTCGGTCCCGTCGGTCAGCGCAAACGCCACCCGACCAGGCAGCCCGGACCGCGCCACCAGATCGCCGGGTTCGGGGATGGGTCGCGGCCGGGGGCGCATGTCCAGCCCCTGCGCCGACAGAGACCCCGGGGCCAGGGTGGCTGCTGCCATCATGGTCAGCATGCGGCGTCGGCTCAGCGTCATGGCAGCCCCCTGCGCAGTTCTGTCGAGGACAGGCCGGACATCGGAAGGTTCAGCAGCACCCAAGCCGGCGGCTTGGCCTGTGCCAGCAGGGCGGCGCGCGTTTCGGGCAGGCGCGCACGGCGCAGGATTGTGGCCGCGACAGCGTGGCGCGCGGCCAGCCGCGATCCGGGTCTGGCCATGACGGCAATCGGCACCTGCGCCGCGATGGCGCGCCAGCGGTCCCAGTGATGGAACTGCACCATGTTGTCCGACCCCATCAGCCAGACGAACCGCACCCCCGGATACAGGCGCGTCAGCGCGAGCAGCGTGTCCGCCGTCTTGCGCAGGCCCAGCCTAGCCTCAACGTCGGTGACAAGGATGCGGGGATCGCGAGCCAATGCGCGGGCGGCGGCCATGCGCGCGTCCAACGGCGCCGGGCCATGCGCCTTGAGCGGATTTCCGGGAGAGACCAGCCACCAGACCCGGTCAAGACCCAGCCTGCGAAGGGCGACCTGGCTGATCAGCAGGTGCCCCTGATGGGCCGGATCGAAGGACCCGCCCAGAATGCCGATGCGCTGGCCTGGCCGCGCGAGGGGGAAGCCCATTCGCATCCCGTCCGATTAGCGCAAGGCAGCGAGCGCGCCAAGCGCGGGAATGGGAAAAAGGGATGCCGGACCAGCGGCCCGGCATCCCGATGCGTCACTTGACGGTGATGCGACCGTCCTCGTAGGGGGCATAGCCGTCCTGCTGCGCACCCAGATAGGCCGCGACCACTTCGGCCAGATCGGGGCCGAAGTCATACGCGTTCTGGCCGTTCGTCGCGAAGACGTCGTATCCGTCGCCGCCACCGCGCATGTAGTTGTTGGTGGCCACGCCATAGGTCGCCGCGGGATCGATGGGCACCCATTCGCCATCCTGCTGGACCATCACCTCGCTGATGCGGGCGCCAGATCCAGCCGCCGGATCGACCGTGTATTTCAGACCCGCAACCTGCGCAAAGCGGCCAGCGGCCTCCTCGTACTGGCTGGCGCCGTTCTCCAACGCGGAGACGACATCGGCGCCGGTCAGCTGGAACGTCGCCAGGACGTTCTGGAACGGCAGGACGGTATAGACCTCGCCCATGGTCACCTCGCCCGCGTCGATCGACGCGCGCAGCCCGCCGCCGTTCTGGATGGCGATGGTCACGCCCTGATCAGCGACACGGTCCAGCATCGCGTCGGCCACCAGATTGCCCATCTCGCATTCCTTGGCGCGGCAGACATCGCGATCTCCGTTGATCGGGGCCGAGGTGCTGGCCACAACCTCCTCGCGCAGCGCGGCAATGGGTTCGGCCATCTCGGCCACGCGGGCGGCGATCGCCTCGTCCTCGGCGACCGAGGCGTCCAGCAGGATGGGTTCCCCCTCGACCGACGTCAGGACCCCCGCATCGTCGAAGGTCAGCGTCAGATGGCCCAGGTACTTGCCATAGGCATAGACCTGCGCCACCGGCACCTGCGCGCCGTCTGCCCCGTCAACCATGGTCGGATAGGCCGCTGTCGCGCCCTCCATGTCGCCCAGCAGGGTGTGGGAATGACCGCCGATGATCGCGTCGATCCCCGGCACCTCGGCCGCCAGTTCCAGGTCGCGAAGATAGCCCACATGGGTCAGGGCGATGACCTTGTCGACACCCTGATCGGCCAGTTCCGCCGCGGCTGCGGCAAGGCTGTCGGCGTCGTCCTGAAAGATCACGTTTGGACCGGGGGATGCGGTCTCGGGCGTGTCCATCGCCAAGGCGGACACGATGCCGATCTTCTGGTCGCCGACTTCCAGGATGGTGTGCTTGGCGACCTTGTCGGCCAGCACGTTCGATTGCGACACGTCGATGTTGCTGGAAAGGACCGGAAAGTCGACGCCATCGGTCAGGACGGCCAGGCCTTCGGGACCGTCGTCGAATTCGTGGTTGCCCACCGCCATCGCGTCATAGCCGATGGCGTTCATGAACTCGACCACCTCGGTGCCCTTGTAGGTCGTGTAGAACAGCGATCCCTGATACTGGTCGCCCGCGTCCAGCACGATGACGTTTCCGCCCTCGGCGGTGATCTGGTCGCGCAATTCATTGATCTTGGTGGCGATGCGGGCCATCCCGCCAAAGCATTCGCCCGCGGCGGTCTGTTCCGCGTCGCAGGTGCTGTCGCGGTCGCTGATCGGCTCGATCCGGCTGTGGACGTCATTCGTGTGAAGAATGTGCAGAACGGTTTCGGCCTGCGCTGTTCCTGCGAACAGCGCGATGGCGGATGCGGCGGCAAGAAGGCGTCGTGTCATCCCTGATTCCCTATGTGGCCCTGTTGGTTGGCCCCGGCAGCTTGGCGCAGCCGGCACGGCGGGTCAAACCTTCAGGTCCAAGGGATGCCGGAAGACGATGACGTCTTGACCCACCGCCCCGTGCAGAGGCAAATGCGGCCATGCAGATCTTCAAGGTATTCCGCGCGGCCGAATGGGCCCAGATGCAGCAGGACGGCCGCACCCTCGGGGCGCCTATTGATCTGGCCGATAGCTACATCCATTTCTCGACGGCCGAGCAGCTGCCTGTGACGCTGTCCAAGCACTTTGCGAACGAGGATGGGCTGGTCCTGCTGGCCTGCGATCCCCACGCCATGGCGCCCGATCTTCGGTGGGAACCGTCGCGCGGCGGGGCGCTGTTCCCGCACTTGTATCGCGCGTTGACCCTGTCGGACATCCTGTGGTCGCGTCCCATTGCACTGACCGACGACGGCCACGTTACGGGGATCGCGCCATGAGCATGATCGAAAAGCTGGGGCTTGCCGCGCTGCACCGCATGGACCCGGAACGGGCGCATGACCTGTCGATCGCGGCGCTGGAACGCGGCGTGGTGCCATTGCACGGGGCGGCGGTCACGTCCGACCGGTTGAAGGTCTCGCTGGCCGGAATGGCGCTGCCCAACCCGATCGGCCTTGCGGCGGGATATGACAAGAATGCGCGGGTCATCGCGCCTCTGATGCGGTCGGGCTTCGGGTTTCTGGAGGTCGGCGCCGCGACCCCGCGCCCGCAGCCGGGCAACCCCAAGCCGCGTCTGTTCCGACTGACCGGGCAACAGGCCATCATCAACCGCTTCGGCTTCAACAACGAGGGTGCGGCGGTGATCAGCCAACGCCTGGCCGCGCGGCCTGCGGGCGTGCCTGTGGGTCTGAACCTTGGGGCCAACAAGGACAGCGAGGATCGAGCCGAGGATTTCGCCCAAGTCCTGCGAATGGCCGGTCATTCAGCCGATTTCGTGACCGTCAACGTGTCGTCGCCAAATACGGAACGACTGCGCGACCTCCAGGGTGCGGACGCGCTGTCTGCCCTGCTGGACCGGGTGTTGGCCGCGCGGGACGGCCTGGCACTGCGCGTGCCGGTCTTCGTCAAGATCGCACCGGACCTGACCGACGCGGAAATCGCCCAAGTCGCCTCGGTGGCCATGAATGCCGGTCTGGACGGGATCATTGCGACCAATACGACCCTGTCCCGCGATGGCATCACCGGACCGCATGCTGCACAGGGGGGCGGGCTGTCCGGGCGACCGCTGTTCGCCAGATCGACCCGGGTCCTAGCCCTGCTGCACCGCGAGACGAATGGCACCATGCCGCTGATCGGGGTCGGCGGCATCTTCGGTCCCGACGATGTCTGGGAGAAGGTGCGGGCGGGCGCCACGGCGGTGCAAGTCTATTCGGCGATGATCTATCAGGGACTGTCGATCGCACCCCGCCTTGCGCAGGCGGTGGACGACCGGCTGGCACATCAGCGCATCACACTGGACGAGCTGAGGGGCAGCGGCAGCGCTGACTGGATCTAGGTATAATCCTCGACGCCCAGCAACTGGTTCATGCTGTGCGACGGCTCTGGGCAGCCGGCATCGCCGATCACGCGTGCGGGAACGCCCGCGACGGTCTTACAGGACGGCACCTCGTGCAGGACGACTGAACCGGCAGCGATCCGCGAATGGTGGCCCACGCGGATATTGCCCAGAACCTTGGCACCCGCGCCGATCAGCACACCGTCGCCGATCTTGGGATGGCGGTCGCCATCCTCCTTGCCGGTCCCGCCAAGCGTGACCGAATGCAGCATCGACACGTCATTGCCGACCGTCGCGGTCTCTCCAATGACGATGGAATGCGCGTGATCCATCATGATCCCGGTACCGATGCGCGCGGCCGGATGGATATCCACGCCAAAGCATTCTGAACACCGCATCTGCACGAAATAGGACAGATCCTTGCGGTCCTGCTGCCACAGCCAATGCGCCATCCGATAGGCCTGCAGCGCCTGGAACCCCTTGAAGAACAGCAGCGGCTGGATCAGCCGATGCGTCGCCGGATCGCGGTCATAGACGGCCATCAGATCGGCCCGGGCGGCGTCGCCCAGTTCGGGGGCGTTGGCATAGGCGTGATCCGCGATCTCGCGCAGGATCTGTTCGCTCATCTCGCCGGAGGCCAACTTCAGCGACAGCCGATAGGCCAGCGCGGCCTCCAGGCTCTTGTGATGCAACAGGCCGGCATGGATCAGCGCGCCCAGCAACGGCTCCGCGGCGGCGGCCGCACGTCCTTCGTCGCACAGCTGCGCCCAGATCGCGTCCCGGTCCAGCGACAGCGGTGTCTTTTCGGTGTGCAGCATGTTCATCTTGGGCCCGCCCGGTCTGTCAGACCCCTTACATAGGGCAGAATGCGGTCCGGGAAAAGACGGGCGGGCCCGGTCGATCAGCTTGGCAGGCGCATTTCCAGCCAATGCACCGCCAGAGAGATGCGGCCGCCGGTAAAGTTGCCCCCCTCTGACGTCACGATCAGCGGTTCGGCCTGGTAATAGGCCATGGGCGACCCCAGTATCCCGCGCGCCCAGGAATCCTGCTGCTTGCCCAAGCCCTGTCCGAACCGGTTCAGCGCCCCCGCCGTGCCAAGACGCCAACCGGTCAACGGACCTGTCAAGGCGGCAGTAACCCGCCCGACCGCACCGATGACCAGCGCGCCGGCCGGGATGAATACCCCGGACACCATGCTGTTGCCCGTGCCCAGCACGACCTCTCCCTCGGCCATGCCCGCGACCAGGCCCGACCCCCGGCTGCCCACGCTCAGCGCACCGACGATCCAGGCGGTGCCGTCGTGGATGGCCTCGACCCCTCTGTCCGCGACAAAGCCGCACATGCCGCGGGCGGGCGGCAGGAAGACCCACCCGCCGTTGGATCCGATGGCGATGCGTCCTGCCTGCCCCACCCACGCCCCGGAGGGCGCGGCGGGAACGCCCCAGCACTGGCCGTCCAGCACCGCCAACGGGGGCGCCGATGTCGACACGCTTTGCAGCACAAGGTTTACCATGCCGTCCAGCCGCATCAGCGCCTCGTTGACGGTGACATGCTTCTGGGCCTGGGCAGGCTGCAGCAGCGACATCTGAAGGCGGTTGGTCTCACTGGGCATCGAAGTCTCTCCTTGCAAAGGGGCCGCGCCCGAAGGTCTGCGACAATTGGGCCACCTCGATCGTGACCTGTCCTGGCTGCAACTGGTCACGGACCGCCGCGGGGATGGTCCATGACGGGGTCTGCGTCTGCGTCTCGGCGATGACCTGTCCAGCTTGGATCAGGCGCAACAGGTAGCGTTCCGAATCCTCGCCCAACGGGATGTCGGCGCCGTCCCAGCCATCGCCCTCGATCCGGCTGCGCCGGATCCAGGTGATGTCATTGCCCTGCCTGCGCAGGTGACAGGGAGCATAGGGCCGCAGCCCGATCCCCGGCGCCACCGTCATGCGGCTGCGATAGCTTGCGTCATCCGGCGCACGCAGGGCCGGACCGATCCGCCAGAACCGCTCCTGCCCGCGGGTGGAAGGCGGCAGATCGACCTGACGTGGGCCGCCATCCAACAGGACGACCAGGCTGCCGGCGGGCCAGACATCCGGCATGACCGCATCGGTACCGGCCTGTCCGCGCAGCCTGCGGCTGATCTGCCAGGTATCGGGGGCCACCAGTTCGGCACCCGCGAACTGGATGATCTCCCACCGGTTCAGGGTGCCGTCACCGATGGCCATCGCGTTGGCCCCAGACAACAGCGCCCGTTCAGTCACCGACCGCAGCGGGTCGCGGATCATCCGCAGACGCAACGGATCGCCCCGGTCGATCAGGCCGGGACTTGCCCGCCCCAACGGCGTCAGCGTGCGACCGATCAGCGCCCGGCGCTGCAGCATCAGGTTCAGGTCGAACCCACCCTCGGCCTCGGCCGATCCATACACCGCGACGGATCCCGGCCAGGGATGGGCCGCGACCGCCAGCCACGGCGCATGCGGTACCTCGTCCCCGCGCAGCAGCGGCAGGTCCATGAAGACCGGAAAGACGGGCATCGGTGGCAGATAGCGCCCGATCCCGTCTTGGTCCTCATGGGCCAGGCGCGGCGTGTATAGGCCTGGATCCACGCGCACCGCGTCAACGGTGATGGCACCTGCCCGTTCGACTCGGTCGATCCGCCACCGGCGGCTTTCCTGACCCGGCATCCGCGTCACGATGACGTCGCCCGGACCAAGGTCGGCACACGACGGCGGCAATGCGAACCGCGCGGTGTCACGCGCCACCTCGGCTTCGGCGATCCAGCGGTCCGTGATGGCGCGCCCTTCGGGCCGGGTCAGCACCATGGCCAGTTCGCTTTCCGACACCGCGCGACGGTCCGCATCGGCCAGGCTGGCCTCCGCAGTCGCAACCGCGTAATCACCGCCTGCCGCGACATGGCTCAGACGCAGGTGACCGATATTCGCCGATTCCATCTGGCGGACTGTTTCGAACCCGGTCACCTCTCCCGCAATGGCAAGGTCGTCCGGGCCGATCTGGACCCGCGCCAGCCCGTCGCGGGCGACGAACTTCAGCACGCCGTCACGCTCGACCGCGTCGAACCCATGCGCCAACATCAGCGGCTGCAACGCCGCCCGTCCGGACTCCGACCCCTGCAGCGCATAGCCGCGCACCACCCCCGATATTCCCGACACATCGACGGCGGTCAGCCCGGCGCCCCGGCAGATGTCCGTCACCACCGCGCGCAGCGTGACCGCACCCGCGCGCCCGTTCAGCCAGTGACCGCGATCCCACGCGGGACCGTCCGACCACAGGTCACCCCGCCCCGGAAAGGCCGGATAGGGGCGCGCGTCCCAGCACCAGACATGCGCGCGGTCTACATCCAGCATCCGCATGCCATCGGCATTGACCGGATTGTTCGCCGGATCGCGCCAATGCGACATCGTCGCCTCGACATAGGCGGCCTGGATCGCGTCGTTTCGTGTGCCGTTGGAAAAATGCGGCAACATGCTTTCGGACGACATTGCGTCCAGGAACTTGTTCGGCTGGTTCGTCGCCTTGTCCAGGGCGGCGCACCCGAACTCGGTGAACCAGATCGGCTTGGACCCCGGCACCCAGGCCGTGGCCTCTCTCTGTCGGACGCCACCAGGACGGTTGTAGTGCAGGTTCTGCCACCATGCCGTCAAATCCTTGTACCGCCAGACCCAGGCCTCGTCATAGGCGCCGTCGGTGATGGGCGTACGGTTCTGCGCCAGACGGTCCGCATCGCTGGCATAGAACCAGTCGTACCCTTCGCCCCCCGCGACGTTGGCACGCAGATAGGCGATGTTGTCGATCCGACCCCAGGATGCATCCAGATGATCGTCGCCATCGCGCCAGTCCGACAGCGGCATATAGTTGTCGATGCCGATGAAATCGATGTTCGGATCGGCCCACAGCGGGTCCAGGTGAAAGAACAGCTCTCCGTTTCCTGGATGATGGCCGAAGTATTCGGACCAGTCGCTGGCATAGCCGAT
Source organism: Paracoccus sp. PAMC 22219 (assembly GCF_000787695.1). Taxonomy (GTDB): domain Bacteria; phylum Pseudomonadota; class Alphaproteobacteria; order Rhodobacterales; family Rhodobacteraceae; genus Paracoccus. The sequence continues at coordinate 50,257 of NZ_BBPH01000001.1, forward strand.
CTTGACGTTCGGCCCCAGGATGGTGCGGACATCGGCGGCCAACCGGCGCAAGGCGGCGACGGCGGGATAGCTGTTTCCAGGACCGCGGATCTGGGTCATCGCGACCATCTCCGATCCGATCAGGAAGGCGTCGATCCCCCCCGCCGCCGCGCAGACATGGGCATAGTGCAGGATGAACCGGCGATACGACCATTCGGATGGGCCGGAATAGGTGACGGTTTCTCCGTTGCGTGCGAAATCACCAGGCGCGGCCGAACCGAAGAATGCCGCGACCTGATCGACCGCAGCCGCCGTGCCGTCTGTCGTACCGGGTCGGCCCGGCGCGACGCTGGTCGTGATGCGACCGCGCCAGGGCATGACCGGCTGTTCGGTCGCGCCATAGGGGTCGGCCAGTCCGTTGCCGCCCAGCTGCTCCATCAGGATGAACGGATAGAAGATCGCCTTGCGACCTGACGCCGACAGCGCCCGCAGCCCCTCGATCACCGACCGGTCAGATGGCGTGCCGCCATAGATCGGACGTCCATCCTTGCGCGATACCTCGGCCGCGTCGGCGCGCGCGATGCCGCCGGCGCGCCACAGCATCTCGGCCCCGTCGACCTGACGATATTCGACCTTGGGTTCGACCTTGCATTGACCGATCCGCAGGTCGCTGCCGAACCATGACACGATCAGCGACACCGACCCCACGTTCGGCAACTCGCGCCCCAGCACATCCAGCGAGGCGCGAAAATCGGTCCCGCCCATCGGCGTGTTGATGTTGAAGCTGCGGCTTTCACCCAGATCGCCGCCTTCGGTAACGGGCGTGGTGGCCAGCGAATACTCTCCGGTGCCGGGAATCAGGGCGACGGCGCGCACATCACGCGACAGGCCGCTGCCGTCACGCGCCGGGCACGTCACCTCAAAGCTCAGCTGCGGCATGCGGTTGCCCCAACGCTCCAGGCCCAGGTTCTCCAGGACGACATAGGCCGTCCCGCGATAGGCGGGGGCCGCATCGCCCTCGATGGCGGCGATGACGGGGTCGGGCATCTGCGCCTCGCCGCCGCGATAGATGCGCATGTTCATATCGGCCTGCGCGATCTCCTCACCATCGGCCCAGACCCGGCCCACGGACAGGATCGGACCCTCGGCCAGCGCCACGGCCACAGACAGGCGATAGCTGATCTGGGTCACCTGAGTGCTGGGGGCGCCCTTGCCGCCGCCCGCGTTTTCGGTTCGCGCGACCTCCTCCAGGTCGGATGCCCAGATGACATGACCTGGCACGCGCATCTGACCCCAGATCCGGGGGATGGCCATGCCCTCTCCGGCGGTCTGGATGCGCAGGCGGTCGATGCGACCCGTCTCGACGGCCTTCGCCCCCCCGCCCAGCAGACGCTGGTCGATGGCGCGGCCCAGAACGGCACCCGCCGCGCGGCCCAGAACGGCACCCGACAGCCCAAGGACCGCCCCTCCGAAACCTCCGCCAAGCGATGCACCCACGGCAGACAGGACAATCGTGGCCATAAGGGCCTCCTTCGTTCGAATTGGTCAGGGAAAGCGGAACCGCGCCACGATCCTGGATTGCCACGGCGGGGTCAGCGGACTGTCGATGACGCCGTGGCCGGTATAGGCATGCACAAACCGCGGGGCGTCACCGGCGGCGGACAGGATGCCCAGGTGCTTGGCGATCGCGCCCTGTCGCATCCGAAACAGCAGCACCTGCCCCGGTAACCACTCGGCATTGTCGACCGGGCACAGATGGCGCATGGCCGCGGACAGCAGCACTTCGGTGCTGCCGCACTCGGCCCAATCCGCGGTATAGGCGGGGGGCACTTCGGGCTCAGCCCCGTGCAGGTCCCGCCAGACCCCGCGGATCAGCCCAAGGCAATCGGCACCGCAGCCCCGTACGCTGGCCTGATGGACATAGGGCGTGCCCAGCCACAATCGGGCCGCGTGGACGACCGCGCTATCCATTCCGGCGCCCGGCCTGGGGGGCCATCAGCCAATCCTCGGACGGCAGATGCGGGAAGCCGCGGAAGTTCAGATGGTTGCGGAACTTCAGCCGGCACGTGGATGCCGCCTTGTCGCAACCGGCTGTCAGCCGGATCTGGTCGCCCGTGGCGGGCAGGATGCCCAAGCCGGACCACAGCTCGATGATCCTTTGACCGCCGGGACGTGCGGTGTCGTTCTTGATCGCACCGTGCAGACCCTGCGCTGCCCCCGACAGGACCTCCAGCCGACCATGGTCGAACCACGAGGCGTCAAAGGCCGGAAACGCAGTGAACGTAAAGACGCGCCCCTCGTCCATCCCCTGAACCTGGCGCAGCACGCTCAGGGTTTCAGAGGCCAGGTCGACCTTGCAGGCGCCATCCCCAAGACGCGCGCTGCACCGGGGGTGATAGACCCGCCCCTGCGGCGCATTCAACGCCTCGGACAGGCCGCGAAGCTCGGTCCGGAACGCGCCGTTCGCGCGAGAGACCTCGCCCAACGACCCGCGGAACACCAGCTTGCGGCGGGCGACGTCGCTCCAGTCGACCTCCCACATGCGCAGTTCGGCCTGATCCCACCGGCCCGCCATCAGGTCGCGCTCGGTGATCGCGTCGTCGTTCAGGGCGCCGACGGCCTCCGAGTTGTCGACCGACAGACCCGTACCCTGCACCAGCGCCCGCGCGGTCAGGCCACGATCGGGACGAAAGGTCACCCCGCCAAAGGCCAGCCGCTGGTCATGATCGGTAAACCCAAGCGTCAGCCCGTCGGCGCGGCGTACGGACCATGCCCGTGCAAGCGTCGTGGTCGTCATACCCGCACCTCCACGACCGGAATGTCCGGCACCTGGCCCGCCTGGAACGACGCGACGGAAACCGCGATACTATCGGTATCGAACCGCACCGGAACGTCGAACTCGAACCCGGCAGAGATGTCCGCTCCTGCCTCCGGTGCCTCGTCAAAGATGACGCGTCCGGTCAGATGATCGACGGCATAGTTGATGCCGACGAACACTTCGGCACCGCCGATCCCCGCGCGCACCGATCCCTGGACCGGCTTGGTCACCGGACGACGATAGACCGTCGCACCGGACCGATAGGCTTTCGACAGCGGGAACGCGCGCGTCCGACCGTCGCCAACAGCGATCACTTGATCGCCGAATGCCGGGGCCGCGGAAGGCAGGCAGCTCTTGTAGTCGGACCAATCCTTCCACCGGAACCCGTGCAGCTGTCCCGCCCGCGCCTCGAAGAACGCGATGACGTCGGACAGGTCGTCCAGCGACCGCAGCCCCATTCCCGCGTCAAAGCGACGAAGAGCGTGCGTCCAGGGCGTGTTGCGTTCTTCGAACCCGCTGGCCAAGGCCACGATCTCGGTGCGCCGCTCAGGCCCGCCGCTGGCGCCGAATGACAGGTTCGTCGGAAATCTCACCTCGTGAAAGGCCATCTGTCGCCTCCTCTCAGCTGTTGCGGTCGCCGCGTGCCAGCACGCGCGACATCTGCGCCGCGATCTGCGACTGGCTGCGCTGGAACCCGGCCACATCGGGGGTCTGGATGTTGAACGTCACGTTCACCGATCCCCCGCCCCCGGCCGAAGCGACGCCCAGCTTGCCATCCGGACCGCGCCGCAGCGGCATGATCGCCTCCGGCCCGGCCTCGCCCATCAGCCCCTGTCCGCCGCGCATCGGAAATGCGGTCGGACCGGACACCACGTCTCCGGCCATCGCACGGCCGTTTGCGAATGCCCCGCCCTTGGCAAAGGGCATCACCCCGCCCAGCATTCCCCCGATGCCGCCAGCGATGGAACCCGCAAGCGCGTTCTCGACCGGTTTCATCGCAATCCCGTACACGGTGTCGGCCAGCGACTGGCCGATCGATTTCAGCGCATCCGACAGCTTGCCGCCGTCCAGGACCAGACCGTCGATGGCCCGCCCCAACCCGCGCTCCAGCCCTGACGACAGGGTGCCGACTTCGCGCGTGGTGAACATCATCGACTGGCGCAGCCGGCCCAGTTCGGCCTGGAATTCCTGCGTCATGCGGGAATTGCGGCCCAGATCCTCGTCCATTTGGTCCAGCGCAGCGCCGGTCCCGTCACGTGTCGTCATCTCGATGGTCCCCCGTCGTTTCAGCCAAGGACGCGCCCGCCGGTGCGGGCGCGTCGGGATATCGGGCCGCCAGATCGTCCAGCCGGTCGCGGGTCATGCGGGGGGCCGTCGGGCTAATGCCCAGCATCAGCCCCAACTCCGCCGGGGTCAGCGCCCAGAACTGGTCGGGATGCAGGCGCAGGCCCTGCAGGCCGGCCCGCATCAGACCGGCCCAGTCCAGCCCCCCCCCACGCCCGGTCATGCAGGCGCCCGAAAGGCCAAGGCCAGCAGGCGCGCGGCGATACGGGCGGCCTCCAGCGGACCGCCGTCGATCTGCACCGCCGTCAGGTCGCCCGCCTGCCCGGTCCAGCCGCCGCCACGCAACCCGGCCACCAGGACGGCCAGGATCTCGCGGCTGGAAAACCGCCCGGAATCCAGACGCGCGACCAGCCCGGTCAGCCCATCCGCCTCCAGTTGCGATTCCAGCTCGGCCAGGGCGCCAAGGGTCAGCCGCGCGACATGCGGCCGGCCGTCCAGCATCAGCGACACCTCGCCGCGCATGGGATTGGCCATCACAGCGCCACGAAGGTCAGCGCCCCGGCCGAGGACAGCGACATCTCGTACGTCGCCTCTCCGTCGTGGCTGCCGGCGTATTCCAGACCGGTGATCTGGAACCGTCCCTCGACGGTGCCGAAATCCGGGATGATGACCTGGAACAGCGGGATCTCGCTGTCAAAGAACGCCTGGCGGGCGCGACCGTCGGTGGCCGCGTCGCGGAACACACCCGAGCCTGCGATCGACGCACTGCGCACACCGGCCCCGCCCAGCAGTTCCCGCCAGCCGCCGGTGCTGTCCATGCTGGTCACGTCGACGGTGTCGGCGTTGAAGGACAGGCGCGTCGCACGCAGGCCCGCCACGGTCTCGAACGTGCCGTTGCCCGACATGTCCATCTTGATCAGCAGATCACGTCCGCTTTGCACTGCCATTGTCCCGTCTCCTCAGTTCAGATCGATGCGCGCGCGAAAGGTCAGGTCGACCTGACGCGCCGCACCGCTTTTCACCCGGCGCGCGGTTGCGCGCAGGAACCACAAACCCGCCAACTGGCCGCGCGACAGCACCAAGCCGCCCGCCTCCAGCGCGTCGGCCACGGCGACGGCCGCGGCCTTGACTGCGCCAAAGCCGGCGCCGCTGTCGCTGCCCGCCATGACGGAAATCACGAAATCATGCCGCGACCCGCGTGCTGTCGAATCACTTGCGTCGCGCACCTCCTCGGGACCAAGCGAGACATAGATCCCGCTTGGTGCCGTCACCGGCATCGCGTCAAAGATCGCATCGCCCACCAGGTCCGCCAGCGCCTCGCTCGTGCGCAACTGTTGATAGACGGCCGCCTGCAAGGCGACCCCTGCCCCATAGCTCATGTCAGATCCTCCTCGCGCGCAAAGCAGTCCAGATAGCGACCGGACGGATCGCTTTCCGCGACCGCCTCGATCTGAAACAACCGTGTTCCCTGGCGCAGCCTCTGTCCGGGCCGGGGCCTGCGTGCGTCGCCGACCGGCGCACCGCGCAGCGTGATGCGCCACTGGACGACGCTGATCATTCCCGCGCCGGTCCCCTGTTCCCGACCCGACCGCGCCTCCATCTGCCCCCAAAGCCAGCCCAGCTGACGCCACCGCGTCTCGTACCCGCCAAGGCCGTCGGCGATACGGTCGGACGTCTCCAGCGCTAGCCGGGTCGACAGGTCCGGGGCCGCCATCAGCGCCACTCCCGGTTGCCGCGCCCGGCCAGGGTGCGGACAGCACGCCACCGCTCGATCAGGGCGCTGACGCCAAAGGGCAGCGCATGGCGCAGCCCGTCCTGGCTGCGGTCGTCATAATAGCGCGCCGCAAGCAGGATCACCGCCTGTGCCAGATCGGCCGGTACCTCGGCCCAGGTATCGCCAAATCCCGCCAGGAACGTCACGGTGACGGACCCCCGCCGCGGGATCGACGGCAGCACGACCCCGGTGGGCAGGATCGCGGGACGCTGTCCGTCGGGCACCAGCCGCCACCCCTCAGGGGGCAGCATGGTCAGCGTGCCGTCCCCGTCGTCGATCTCGATCCGCTCGACCGAATGCACGGGCGCCAGCGGCAGTGACTGGCCAAGCCGGTCGCGCCAATCGTCCAGCTGCATCCGAAACCGCCGCTTCAGCAGCACCTTGCCGGTACGCCCCTCGATCGTGGCGATCGCGGCACGCAGAAAGCCCGCCAGTGCCGCCGTCTCCGCGGCGTCATCCGGCCCTTCAAACCCTTGGGCCAGACGCAAATGCGCGCGCAGGGCGGCCACCGGCAGCGCCTCCGCCGCGGGCGCCGTTTCCTCTATCAGCATCATGTTGCGAACCTCCCGTCGTGCCGTCCGCATGTTCCACCAAAGGCGGGGCCCCCGAACGGGGCCCCGGCTGTCTTGCAGGCAAAGGGAAACGGGGCGCGCCGCGCGCCAGCCATCAGCGCGCGCGGACAGTTGCTAAACCGGAATGCCCGGCACCAGGCGCGCCCCTCCCTCATCCGATCCCCCCGGGGATCAGACGAAGCGCAGCAGCTTGACGGCGCGGAAATCGGTGACCCCGCCGCCGACGCGCTTGGTGGCATAGAACAGGACATGGGGCTTGGCGCTGAACGGGTCGCGCAGCACGCGCAGGTCGGGACGCTCGACGATCGTATAGGCGGCACGGAAGTCGCCAAACGCGATCGAGAACGAGCTGGTGGCAATGTCCGGCATGTCCTCGCTGATCATCACCGGATAGCCCAGCAGCTGCGGCACCTGACCCACGCTCAGCGCATCGGTCCACAGGAAGCGGCCGTCGGCATCCTTCATCTTGCGCACCCGCGCCGCGGTCTTCGAGTTCATCAGGAAGGACGCGTTGTTGCGATATTCTGCGCCCAAGGCATAGATCAGGTCGATCAGGCAATCCATCGGCGCGGTCGCGGCAAAGTTGCCCGACAGCCCGGTGGTCACGAAACCGATCTGAGCGCCGGTCGCCGTCGCATCCGCCGCGGTGGGATAGGACAGGATGCCGCGCGGCTTGTCGACGCCGTCACCGCGCAGGAAGGCATTGGCCTCGGCCCGCGAGAAGCGGTCGGCGATGCGTTCCGCCAGCCAGCCCTCGACGTCGAAAGCCGCGTCATCCAGCAGGCGCTGGCTGGCCTTGGGCATGGCTGACAGCTCGTGGACGGGGATCGCGATGCGGTCCAACTGCGAGTTGCCGGTCTCGATGCTGGCGGCCTCGGTCGCCCAGCCCGCGCCGGTGTCGCCCTTCTCGACCAGCACCTCATAGACGCTGCCCTCGATGGTCACGACATTCGCCAGGCGGCGCAGCGAGGTGGTCGAGAACAGCAATTTCTGCACCGTCTGCGCGACCTGGGGAGCGGCCAGAAAACCGCCGTCACCGGCAACCGACAGGGCCTTCTCCTCTATCGCCAGGCCGCGCAGGCCGTCATCGTCGCCGCTGCGCAGATAGGCGTTGAACGCCTTCTGATGGGGCACCTCGACCTCTGCGGTGGCGGACAGGGGCGCGCGGCCCCGCAGGGCGGTCTTGCGGTCGATCATGGTCATACGCTGTTCCTGTGCGTTGAGCTTAGTTTGAATATCTTCACGAAAGCCTTTGAGTTCGCTGACGAACCCCATCATGGCCCCCTTCAGGTCGGCTGGCATGTCGCCGCCGCCCGCGGCCTTCACCTCGGTCATGGTCGTCTCCTCGTCACGGTGATCGGGGCCGCGCCCCTGTTGCCGGACCACCCGTATGGGCAGGTCTGAACCTGGTGACGGACCGGGCGCACCCGGTCCGAAATCTCATGCGCCCCGCAGGCCTGGGCCGCCTGCACGAACAGGGCGGCGACCTCGCGCATCTCGTCCGTTTCCTTGCGGTCGACCTTGGCCTCGGCCAGCATCGGAAAGGTCACCAGCGACACCTCCCACAGCTCGACCTCGGCCAGGACGCGCCGCCCGGCCTTGTCACGCTCGGCCCGCAGCGTGCGATAGCCGATGGACAACCCGTCGATCGCGCCCGCCTGGATCAGTGCCGCCGCCTCGCGGGCCTGCGCCACCTCGGGCAGCAGGCGGCCCTTGACCCACAGGCCCTTGCCGTCCTCGCGGACCTCCTCCCAGACCCCGATGGGCCGGGTGGGGTCGTGCTGCCACAGCATCCGCACCTTGTCGCCGCGTGCCGCGATCCGCCCCAGGGACGCCGCAAACGCGCCCGGCAGGACCGCGTCACCCCCCTGGTCGGTCAGGCCGAACAGGCTGGCATAGCCCTCGATCACCTGCCCGTCGGACAGGACCGGCGGCCCGCCCGTGAACTTCACCTCAAGTCCCGGAACCATTCGTCACACTCCCTTCGGCGCAAATTCCAAAATTCCCTGGACGGCCTGCGTCAGGATCACGGCGACCACGCCATAGACCGTCATCCACAGACGCCGCTCCAGCCCCTCGATCATCGCCTCGATCCGCTCCAGGCGCTTCTCGACCTGGCCGAATTGCAGCGCCATGATCCGCTCCTGCGCCTCAAGACGCGTGTCGTGCCACAGCCCGTCCTTGACGAAACGCGACCCCTCCATGCCTCACGCCCCGTCCACGGGCGGCAGGCCCAGCAGGGCGCGCTTTTCCGCATCCGTCAGGAAGCTTGCGCCGCTGATGCGCGCCCATTGCTGGTTGCGCTCATCGGCCAGGGCGGGAATCTGGTCCAGGTCGGGCCGCAGCTCGATCTCCGCTCCCAGATGCTCGGACAGCCACCACGCGACCGATGCCGACACCCGGCTGACCAGCGGCAGCACCGTCAGGCGATAGAACGCCCGATGCGCCTCGGCATAGTTCGCATAGGTCGCGTCTCCCGGAATCCCCAGCAGCATGGGCGGCACGCCAAAGGCCAGCGCGATCTCCCGCGCCGCCGACAGCTTGGTCTCGTGGAACTCCATGTCGGACGGGCTGAAGCCCATGGGCCGCCAGTCCAGCCCCCCTTCCAACAGCATCGGGCGGCCCGCGTTGCGGGCGCTTGGTGGTTCATCTCGATCTCGCCCACCAGGCGGTCGTACTGCTCGGGGCTCAGCACCCCCTGCCCGTCGATCCCTTTGTAGATGATCGCCCCACTGGGCCGCGCCGCATTGTCCAACAGCGCCTTGGACCAGGCGCTGGCACTGTTGTGCACGTCCAGCGCCACGGCGGCCGCCTGCATCGGGGACAGGCCGTAATGGTCGTCCTGCGGGTGGAACGCCTTGACGTGGCAGATCGGATCGGGGCTGCCGGTCATGTCAAACCGGTGCTTGCGCCCGCCCACCGCGTATTCATAGGCGACGGGCCAGCCATCCGCGCCGGGAACCACGCTCATGCGATCCGACCGCAAGACGTGCAGCTCCTCAGGGATGCCCGTGCCGTCCGCACCCACCGCCTCCAGATAGCCGTTCCCCGACAGCAGGATCTGCCCGAACAGCGCCTCGAACAGCTCTGCCCGGCCCTGCCCCGGATTGGGCCGGCGCAGCAGGTCCAGCACCGGATGCACCTCATAGCGGTGGTCGCGATCCGCACAAATCATCGGCACCGCCGCCGCCGCTTCGGCGATCAGGCGCACGCTGCGGAAGCCCACCGGGTTTCCCATGAACCCGCTGCGCGTCAGCGTGCCGGGGTCGCGTGCCGACCAGACGGGGCGCCCGGATCCGCTCGCGAATGCCACGACCCGGCCCGTGGCACTGGCCTTCCTCTCTGGCGGGGGGGATGACTTCTCCTCCCGCGAAAACAATCGAAACGCCATGCTCGCCTCCATGCCTCAGCCATGCGAAAGGGCCGCCCCATGAGGACGGCCCTTCGTCGGTCCAACCTCTCGGACCCGGTTACAATCGCCGCATCTGCGGCCTGCGCCAGCCGGCGGCGGGCTCGATCATCAGCTCGTGGATCGCCCAGACCAAGGCATCCAGTCTGTCGGGGCTGCCCCGCCCCTCGAACCCGCGCACCGTCATCTGGCACAGCTGGTCCTCCAGCGCGCCCAACGCGCCCTTCAGGTGCTTGACGCGACCCTGCTCATACAGCGCCGCAACGGGCTCTGCCCGCAGACCCTTGCCCCGCGATGCCCGCAGCGCCTTGAACGGCACCAACGGGTCGATCTGACGCACCACGCTCTCGACCAGGTCACCGCCTTGGTTCACCTCGGCCACCAGCTTCTCGGCGCCGTGGCGATCCATCGCGGCAATCGCGGCGCGGGCCCAATCCGTCGGCCCGCCCCGGACACTGGCATCCTCCAGCACATAGGCGCGCCAATCCCTAGGCTCGCCTTGAGTGACGACGCCCGCCACCACGATGCCGCATTCGTCGCTGGCCCGCCCCCCGGTGACCGAAGGGTCGACCGCGACGACAATCCGGTCCAGCTTGGGCACGTCGGCCACCCGCGCGCCTTCCAGCATCGCGGTCGTCCACAGCGCCCCCTCGACATCGTCCAGCAGAACGCCGTCCAGCTCCTGCCGCCCCAACCGGGTGCCGCCATAACGCGTCTGCACCTCGGCCAGGAAACTTTCCGCCAGATAGGCGCGGTTCGCATCCGTCGGCGCATGGGTCACGACCGTGCTGGCGTTCCCCAGAATGCGCTTCAGCACGCCGACATTGCGCGGCGTGGTGGTGACGACCTGCTGGGGATGCTCTCCAAGCCGCAGCGCGAACTGCAGCATGTCCCAGACATCCTCGGCCTTCTTCCACTTGGCCAGTTCGTCGACCCAGGCCGCGTCGAACTGCGGCCCGCGCAAGGCCTCCGGCTCATGCGCGCTATAGACGGTCGCCGTCGCGCCGTTGGCCCAGACCAGGCGCTTGCGCCCGGCCTCCCAGATGGGCCGCCGATCCGGGGGCGAGCAGGCCAGGATGCCGCTCTCGCCGAACACCATCACCTCGCGCACCTGGTCAAAGGTCTCGCCAACCAAGGCCACGCGATGACACTTCCCGGGCGCCGCGGCCGTGGGCCCCTCGACCAGACCGCGCACCCATTCCGACCCGGCGCGGGTCTTGCCCGCGCCGCGTCCGCCCATGATCACCCAGCTTTTCCAGTCGCCCTCGGGGGGCAACTGGTGCGGCAATGCCCAGAACTCGAACAGCCAGGGCAGGCTCATCAGCGCGTTCTGCGACAGCCCGCCCAGAAATTCCTCAACCTCCTCCGGCCCGGCGGAGGCAAGCCAGGCGGCGCCCGATCTCGTCTCGTGCGGCGCCGAGGTCAAGGCTGCCCCCTCCGACGCCGCCCGCGATGTCCTTGCGAAGTTTGTCAACCTTGATCCTTTCCGCCATCAGCAGCTGGACGGCCTCGCGGACCGTCTTCGCCGTCTCCATGGCCTTTTTCAGCTTGGCCGGGTCAAGCTCCCCGGACTTGAGCATCTCAAGCTCGGCCTGATGCCCCCGCAGGTCCTTGACGTAATCCCAGAACAGCCAGCGCAGGACGTCGATCTCGTCCTCGCCCTCGGCGATCTCGGGCATCGCGAACCCCGCCTTTTCGGGCTGGGTTCCGGTCACGAAAGGTCCGTCGGTTTTCCCGGCCCCGCCCCATTCCATATCGTTCATGCACTCTGCCCCGCCTCGTGTTCCTGTCCGCACGAGCCAAGAGACGAAAAAAGCGGCCCAGGGGTTTCCCCCGGCCGCTTGCCCACCTCTTCCAGCATGTACAATTTCTACTTTAGGGCGTTCGCAAAGTCAACGCTTAAACCTGAACGTGCAAATACGCGTCTCTTTATCGTTCAGTTTCAAACCGCTACAGCGCGCAACACCCCCTGCGAACGCCACGCAACACGCCCTTGAATCACCCTCGCGCGGCCTCGACGAACGCGCGGATCAGCGCAACATCCTTGACCCCCGGCGCGCTTTCCACGCCCGAACTGACGTCGACGACCGGCGCGCCTGTCAGCCGCACCGCCTCGGCCACATTGTCCGGCGTCAGCCACCGGCCAGCATCCAGGGCCGCAGCCAGTGCCGCCCGACCAGAAGCCGCCAGTCAAAGGCCAACCCGTTGCCGCCCGGCAGATCAGCCCCGGCAGGCGGCTTGGCATCGACCAGCAGCATGTCGGCCGCCAGACCATACTCCATCAACTGTGGCAGGTCCGCAGGACCCGACAGACCAACCGCCTTCATCACCGGCAGCCCCGTCAGCGCCTTGACCTCGGTCACCCGGGCCGCGCTCTCATTCCCGTGCAGCTGAATCACGTCCAATGCCGCATGATCCAGAACCTCGCGCAACAGGTCATCGGACGGATCGACGAACAGTCCGACCCGAGCAACGCCAACCGGGACGTCCGCCACCAGCGCGGCGGCCTGCGCCGCGGTCACGGCACGGGGCGATTTCGGAAAGAACACGAACCCCAGAAACCGCGCGCGGGCATCGACTGCCGCCGCGACATGCCGTTTCTCGGACAGCCCACAGATCTTGACCTCGGCCACGCCTCAGCGGACCGCAGGCAGGGCCGCGCCCTTCGCGGGGGCAGGCTCGTCCAGAATCGCCAGCACTTCGTCGCGCGGGGCGGCGTGGCGGTCGCGCAGATGGCCGACTTCGCTCTCAAGACGCACGACCTCGGCGCTGCGCTGACGCGCCTCGCGGCGGATATGCGCCTCGCGCAGCCATTCCCAGACCAGACCGGCCAGCATCCCCAAGGCGAATGCGACAAAGATCACCAGGAACAGCGGCAGCGTCAGCGACCATGTGCCGCCCAGATACTGGCCGAAATTCGCGGGAAACGCCGACAGCGTGACCATGTCACGGTTGGCCAAGGCGACGCCCACCAGCACAAGCGCCAGTGCTGCGACAAAGATCAGACGGATGAAGCGCATGGAAATTCCTCGATATCGCGGTCGGGCAGGATGCCCGGAAACAGGGGCCTAGGCGTCGCCGTTCAGGCGGTCGCGCAACAGCTTGCCGGTCTTGAAGAACGGGACGTGCTTCTCGTCGACATCCACCGATTCCCCGGTGCGCGGATTGCGGCCCGTGCGGGAATCGCGCTTCTTCACGGAAAACGCGCCAAAGCCGCGCAACTCGACCCGGTCGCCGCGCGCCATGGCGTCAATGACCTCCTCGAAGATCGTGTTCACGATCCTCTCGACGTCCCGACGGAACAGGTGGGGGTTCTCGTCTGAGATCTTCTGGATCAGTTCGGACCGGATCATATGTTCCCCCAATTGGACGGGTCTTCCTGCCGTCAAAGTCAGCACGCCAAGACGCAAGGACGGTGCAATACCGCCCTTCCTGTTTCCGTTCAACGCCCGACAGAAGTCACTGGTTTCATAGCGTTGCCAGCTTTGCCCCAATCGTGCAAGCGGGATGGCGCTCAAGCGCCGGGGTGTGGGCAAGAAAAAGCCCGCCCCGGACGAACCGGGGCGGGCAAGGATTGATCAGGCGTACCTGATCAGCTGTTGCGGTTCAATGCCGCACCCAGGATGTCGCCCAACGACGCGCCCGAATCCGAGCTGCCATAGGTGTCGATGGCTTCTTTTTCCTCGGCGATCTCGCGGGCCTTGATCGACAGGCCAAGACGACGGGTCTTGGTGTCGACGTTGGTCACGCGGGCATCGACCTTGTCGCCGACGTTGAAACGCTCGGGGCGCTGGTCGGCACGGTCGCGGGCCAGGTCGCTGCGGCGGATGAACGACTTGACGCCGTTGTACTCGACCTCGATGCCACCCTCTTCGATCGCGGTGACTTCGGCGGTGACGATGGTGCCACGCTTCACGCCATCAACGGCCTCTGCCATGTTCTCGTTTTCCAACGACTTGATGGACAGGCTGATGCGCTCCTTCTCGACGTCCACGTCCTGCACGACCGCCTTGACGACGTCGCCCTTGCGGAAGTCCTGGATCGCGTCTTCGCCGCGGGCATCCCAGCTGATGTCCGACAGGTGAACCATGCCGTCGATGTCGCCGTCCAGACCGATGAACAGACCGAATTCGGTGATGTTCTTGACCTCGCCTTCGATGACGGTGCCGGTCGGGTGGGTTTCGGCGAACACTTCCCACGGGTTGCGCATCGTCTGCTTCAGGCCCAGGGACACGCGGCGCTTGGCCTCGTCGATCTCCAGAACCATCACTTCGACTTCCTGAGAGGTCGAGACGATCTTGCCCGGGTGGACGTTCTTCTTGGTCCAGCTCATTTCGCTGACATGGACCAGACCCTCGACACCGGCTTCCAGCTCGACGAACGCGCCATAGTCGGTGATGTTGGTCACGCGGCCCTGGTGGACGGACTCGATCGGGAACTTGTCGGCAACCGTATCCCACGGATCGGCCTGCAGCTGCTTCATGCCCAGGCTGATGCGGTGGCTGTCCTTGTTGATCTTGATGACCTGGACCTTGACGGTCTCGCCGATCGCCAGGATCTCGGACGGGTGGTTGACGCGGCGCCAGGCCATGTCGGTGACGTGCAGCAGGCCGTCGACGCCGCCCAGATCAACGAACGCACCGTATTCGGTGATGTTCTTGACCACGCCGTCGATCGACTGACCTTCGGTCAGGTTCGCGATGACTTCGGCGCGCTGTTCGGCGCGGCTTTCTTCCAGAATGGCGCGACGCGACACGACGATGTTGCCGCGGCGACGGTCCATCTTCAGAATCTGGAACGGCTGCTTCAGACCCATCAGCGGGCCGGCATCGCGCACGGGGCGCACATCGACCTGCGAACCCGGCAGGAACGCGACGGCGCCGCCCAGGTCGACCGTGAAGCCGCCCTTGACGCGACCGAAGATGGCGCCTTCGACGCGCTCTTCGCTCTCGTAGGCCTTCTCCAGACGGTCCCAGGCTTCCTCGCGGCGGGCCTTCTCACGGCTGATCGACGCCTCGCCGCGGGCATTCTCGACGCGGTCCAGATAGACCTCGACTTCGTCGCCGACCTTGATGCTGGGCTCTTCGCCGGGATTGGCAAATTCTTTCAGATCGACGCGGCCTTCCATCTTGTAGCCGACGTCGATGATGGCCTGGCCTGCCTCGATGGCAATGACGCGGCCTTTGACAACGCTGCCCTCGTCGGGGGTGTCAATCTCGAGGCTTTCATTCAGAAGGGCCTCGAACTCCTCCATGGTCGCTTTAGCGCACATACGTATTCAGTATCCTTTGTGTCTGTTTTCCGGCCTGACGGTTGGCTCCGCCGGTCTTTATGATGCCGTTCGGACAACGCCAAAGGGTCGCGGCATGAAGCCCGACCCGTTTGAATGCGGTCTGTTCTGACCATGTCGCCCGTGTGACTGCGGTCCCAATACCCGTGTTTGACGCCAATTTCAACGCCTAAACGCGTCTCCACACGCCCGACGCGCGGCTGTAATCGGCGATCTCGGGGGGGCCAAAGCCATCGGCGTCCATCGGCGCGACATGCCGTTCCAGCCGCAGGTCGGGGCCGTCGATCTCCAGCAGCACGAACTCGTTCTGTCCGTCGCTGATGCGCGCGCACAGCGCCGTGCCGGTCTGAATCTGCAGCACGCGCGGATGACGCCCCGTCGCCAACAGCGCGTCCGACGCCCACCGGTGCAGGTGCCCCGACAGGACCACCTGCACGCCCGACGCCTCCAGCCGGTACAGCGCCTCGGACGCGCGCCGTGCCAGCGCCTTGTCGACCCGCGGCAACTGCTGCAGCGGATGGTGCAGCGCCACGATGTTGGTCCCCATCGCATCGACATTGCCGATCACCCGGCCGATCTCGCCCTCGCGGATCTTTCCGCGCTGCCACGCATAGGGGTCGGCGCTGTTCAGTGCCATCACCCGCACGTCGCCCGCGCGCCCCACCGGGGTCAGCACCGGCCCGAAATGCCGCCGGAACCCCGCAAACGGCCAGAACATCCGCGCCACGGGGTTCCACGCCGGCACATCATGGTTGCCCGGCATGCAGATCAGCGGCGCCTCGATCCGGTCCAGAAAGGCGCGCGCCTGCCGCATCTGCGCGGGCATCGCGCGATGCGTGATGTCGCCGCCGATCACCACCAGATCGGGCCGCAGCGCCGCGATCCGCGCCAACAGCGGCGCCTCCAGCGCGGTGCGGTGAAATCCGAAATGCAGGTCGGTCAGGTGCAGGATGCGCGTCACAGGCGGTCAGACCTCCGGCCGCTCGGTCTTGCTGATCCCGTCACGGGGCAGCAGCACGCGCAGGCCGTCATGGCGCACCTTCAGCTTGAACGGGCTTTCCAACGTCGCTTTCTCGCCGTCATGGGCCACCAGCTGGCGACGCTTGGGCGTCTCGATGGTCAGCGCGTCCGTCAGGATCAGGTCGAAATCGTCGTCCTTGGCGCTTTTGCCCATCGCCATGCGCAATGCCGACCGCATCAGCGGCAGGGGCCGCTTCGCCTTGGCAATCAGCACCGCAAATTCGCCACGCCGGATCTCCTCCGCGCCCTCCAAGCCAAAGCTGTCCAGCTGATAGGCACTGCGCGCGACGAACACCAACGCGCTGGTATAGCGGCTTTCCTGCCCGTCGACCCGGGCGACCAGCTGCATCGGACGGCGCAGACGCCGCAGCGCGACCATCACCGACCAATAGGCCGCCAACCGCGACCGCCCCCACCGCTTATAGATCCCCTCGCGCGTCTTCAGGATCTGCGGATAGGCGCCAAGACTGACATTGTTCAGAAAAATCAGGCCGTTGACATCGCCCAGATCGACTGCCTCGACCCGCGCGTCCAAGATCGTGTCCAACGCCTCCTCGACGGTTTCACCCACGCCAAGGTCACGCGCGAAATAGTTGAAGGTCCCACCCGGCAGGACACCCATCACGACATCGCTGTCCACCAGCGCCCCGGCCACCGCCGATTGCGTGCCGTCACCACCCGCCGCGATGACCAGATCGAACCCCTCGGTCGCGACCTTGCGCGCCAGCGCGGGCAGATCGCTGCCCTTGCGGCTCTCGCGCAGCGCGAAGCTGCCGCAGGCCGGGGCCAGACGCGCGTTCAGCATCTCGCGCAGCTCGACATGCTTCTTCTTGCCCGATCCGCGATTCATCACGACACAGACTCTGGCGCTGGCCAAGTCGAACCCGTCGGTCTTGTGCTGCATCGCTGGACTGTCCCCGGCCATGATTGTCATCCGTTGGCCACCAAACACCCAACCCCGGTGCAGGGTTGCATCCTACAGCAGCCGGGCCGCCGCCTCGGCAGACGGTTTCAGCCCCTGCCCGCCGCCGCCGACGAATGCGGTCAGCTGCTCGCGCATCCGCGGCTCCCAGAAATCGCGCAGGTGGGCGGCGATCTTCTCGGGCGCGGCGCCGCCGGGCTGGGTGTCAAAGAAACCGGCGATCTGGTTGACCATCAGGACCATCTTGTCAGGCGACATCGGACACCTCGGCGCGCAGCCGTTCGGGGTGGGAAAACAGATCGAAACCCTCGCCGCGGGCAAAGGCCGCAAGCGTGATGCCCGCGCCCTGCGCCAGGCGCAGCGCATGGGCGGTGGGCGCGGAGACGGCGATCAGCACCGCCCCCCCGGCCAGAGCGCATTTCTGCACCATCTCGACGGACACGCGGCTGGTCAGCACGAACGCCCCCTGCCCCGCGTCGATCCCCTGCCGCGCCATCGCGCCGATCAGCTTGTCCAGCGCGTTGTGGCGACCCACATCCTCGCGCGCCAGGACGATCCCCTGCCCGGGGATCATGAAGCCCGCCGCATGCACCGCACGCGTCCGGTCATGCAGCGGCTGCCACCCGCGCAGATCGTCGGTCGCCCGCGCGATCTGGCCCGCATCCAGCACCGGCCCAGCGCCCGACAGGTCGGGCAATGCGCGCACGGCCTCGTCCAGGCTGTCGATCCCGCACAGCCCGCATCCGACAGGTCCCGCCATGAAGCGACGCCGCGCCGCCAGCGCATCGGTGCGGTCGTCCGCGATCCACATCTGCGCCTCGACGCCCTTGGGGTGGGCCAGAACCTCCAGCCGTTCGATCTGCGACGGGTGGGTCACGATCCCCTCGGTCAGGGAAAAGCCCACGGCGAAGTCTTCCAGATCCGCGGGCGTTGCCATCATCACGGCCTGGGTCGATCCGCCATAGACCATCGCCACCGCCGTCTCCTCGGGCAGGGTCCGGGTCACGTCCGCGCGGCTGGTCGCGCGGACGTGTGTGGCGGGGGTCTGGGTCGTGGGGTCGGGCAGGCTCATGGTCACTCCGCGGCTGACAGGATCCGCCGCGACCTCTCGGCCTGTGCGTTATAGCTTTCCTGCCAGTCCGACGGACCGTTCGAGGGGCTGACCTGCACCGCGGTGACCTTGTATTCCGGGCAATTCGTCGCCCAGTCCGAAAAATCGGTCGTCACCACGTTAGCCTGCGTCGCCGGATGGTGGAAGGTCGTATAGACCACCCCAGGCGCCACCCGCTCGGTCAGCGTCACCATCAGCGTGGTTTCCCCCGCCCGGCTGGCCAGCCGCACCCAGTCGCCATCATTGATGCCGCGCGTCTCGGCGTCATGCGGATGGATCTCCAGCACGTCCTGTCCGTGCCAGGCGGTGTTCTCGGTCCGCCGGGTCTGCGCGCCCACGTTGTACTGCGAAAGGATGCGCCCGGTGGTCAGCAACAGCGGGAACCGCGGCCCGGTGCGTTCGTCGGTCGGGATGTATTCGGTGATCACGAAATGCCCGCGACCGGACTGGAACCCGTCGACATGCATCAGCGGCGTGCCCGTGGGCGCGGCCTCGTTGCAGGGCCATTGCACCGACCCCAGCTCCTCCAGCCGCTCATAGCTGACGCCGGCAAAGCTGGGCGTGGTCGCGGCGATCTCGTCCATGATCTGCGACGGGTGGGTGTAATGCCACCCGGCCCCCATCGCATTGGCCAGCAGCTGGGTGATCTCCCAGTCCTCATAGCCGTTGCGGGGCGCCATGACCTTGCGCACGCGGTTGATGCGGCGTTCAGCATTGGTAAAGGTCCCGTCCTTCTCAAGGAACGACGACCCCGGCAGGAAGACATGGGCGTAATTCGCGGTCTCGTTCAGGAACAGGTCGTGGACGATCACGCATTCCATCGCCGCCAGCCCGGCCGCCACGTGATGCGTGTCCGGATCGGACTGCAGGATGTCCTCCCCCTGGCAGTACAGACCCTTGAACGTCCCCTCGACCGCGGCGTCCAGCATGTTCGGAATGCGCAGGCCGGGCTCGGGGTCGATCTCGACCCCCCAGGCGTTCTCGAAGATCGCGCGCACGTCGGGCATCTTGACGTGCCGGTATCCCGGCAGCTCGTGCGGGAACGACCCCATGTCGCAGGCGCCCTGCACGTTGTTCTGACCGCGCAACGGGTTCACCCCCACGCCGGGCCGCCCGATATTGCCGGTCAGCATCGCCAGGTTCGCGATCGCCATGACGGTGGTCGACCCTTGGCTGTGCTCGGTCACGCCCAGCCCGTAATAGATCGCGCCGTTCCCGCCCGTCGCGAACAGCCGTGCGGCCGCGCGCAGCTCCGACGCGGGAACGCCTGTCAGCGCCTCTGTCGCTTCGGGGGCGTGGCGGGGATCGGCGATGAACTCGGCATAGTGCTGGAACTCGTCCCAGTCGCAGCGGTCGCGGATATAGGCCTCGTCCATCAGCCCCTCGGTCACGATCACATGCGCCATGGCGCTGATGACGGCGACGTTGGTGCCGGGACGCAGCGGCAGGTGATGGGACGCCTCGACATGCGCGGACCGCACGATGTCGGTGCGCCGCGGATCGACGACGATCAGCTTGGCCCCCTGACGCAGGCGCTTCTTCAGGCGGCTGGCAAAGACCGGGTGCCCGTCGGTCGGGTTGGCACCGATGATCAGCACCACGTCTGTCTGTTCCACAGAATCGAAATCCTGTGTCCCGGCGGACGTGCCGAAGGTCTTGCCCAACCCATAGCCGGTGGGCGAATGGCAGACCCGCGCGCAAGTGTCGGTGTTGTTGTTCAGGAACACCGCGCGGGTCAGCTTCTGGACCAGATAGGTTTCCTCATTGGTGCAGCGCGACGACGTGATCACCCCTACGGCACGGCGCCCGTGGCGTTCCTGGATGCCGCGCATGCGGTCGGCGGCAAAGGCCAGCGCCTCGTCCCACTCGACCTCGCGCCACGGATCCTCGATGGCCTCCCGGATCATCGGCTTCAGGATGCGATCCTGATGCGCCGCGTATCCATAGGCGAACCGCCCCTTGACGCAGCTGTGTCCCCGGTTCGCCTTGCCGTGCTTGTAGGGCACCATGCGCACCAACTGGTCGCCGTTCATCTCGGCCTTGAAGCTGCAGCCGACGCCGCAATAGGCGCAGGTGGTGATGACCGACCGCGTGGGCGTGCCCAGTTCGGCCACCGACTTCTCCTGCAGGGTCGCCGTCGGACAGGCCTGCACGCAGGCACCGCAGCTGACGCAATCGCTGGAAAAGAAGTCGTCGGCGCTGGTCCCGGCACTGACGCGGCTGTCGAAACCCCGCCCCTCGATGGTCAGAGCGAACGTCCCCTGCACCTCGTCACAGGCTCGCACGCAGCGCGAACAGACGATGCACTTGCTGGGATCATAGGTGAAATAGGGGTTGGAATTGTCCTTGGGGATGAACTGCGGGTTGTCATGCCCCCCACGCAGCTTGGCCTCGGCCTGGCTGCGCGCGCCCGTTCCCGACGGGTCGAAATGGTTGTCGCCCGGCGTGTAACGCACGTCGCGCAGGCCCACCTGCCCCGCGGTGTCCTGCAATTCGCAATCGCCATTGGCCGAACAGGTCAGACAATCCAGCGGGTGGTCGCTGATATAAAGCTCCATCACGCCCTTGCGCAGCTTGCGGATCTTGGCAGACTGGGTGTGGACGACCATCCCCTCCATCACGGGCGTCGTGCAGGATGCGGGCGTGCCGCGCCGCCCCTCGATCTCGACCACGCACAACCGGCACGACCCGAACGCCTCCAGGTTGTCGCTGGCGCACAGCTTGGGCACGGTGATGCCCGCGATCATCGCAGCGCGCATGACCGACGTCCCCTCGGGCACGGTCACCTCGAACCCGTCGATGGTCAGGGCCACGGGCATGCCGCTGCGGGCGGGGGTGCCCATGTCGCGGTCGTCGCCGGGTGCGAATTCCGGGATGATGAAGTCTTTCATTCCGCAGCCTCCTTGTGGGTGGCGAAATCGTCGGGAAATTGCGTCAGCGCGGACATGACCGGATAGGGCGTGAACCCCCCAAGGGCGCAGAGCGACCCATCCTTCATCGTCTCGCACAGATCGGTCAGCAGGGCCGCGGCACCGGGGTCGCCCGCGGCGATGCGGTCGATGGTCTCGACCCCCCGCACGGCGCCGATCCGGCAGGGCGTGCACTTGCCGCAGGATTCGATGGCGCAGAACTCCATGGCGAACCGCGCCATCTTCAGCATGTCGGCGCTGTCGTCGAACACGACCAGCCCGGCATGGCCGATCAGCCCGCCGTTCTGGTCGAACTCTTCATAGCCCATGGGCGTATGGAACTTGCCGATGGGCATATAGGCACCCAGCGGCCCGCCCACCTGCACGGCCTTGACCGGACGCCCGGTCGCGGTGCCACCGCCGATATCGTTCACGACCTCGCCCAGCGTCATGCCAAAGGCCGTCTCGAACAGCCCGCCCCGCGCGACGTTGCCGGCGATCTGCAGGGTCACCGTGCCGCGCGACCGGCCCAGCCCGAAATCGGCGTAATGCGCCGCCCCGCGTTCAAAGATCACCGGCACGGTGGCCAGAGAGATCACGTTGTTCACGACCGTGGGCTTGCCCAGGAACCCTTCCAGCGCCGGCAGCGGGGGTTTCGCGCGCACCGTTCCGCGCTTGCCCTCCAGGCTGTTCAGCAGGCTGGTCTCCTCTCCGCAGACATAGGCACCGGCGCCGACCCGCACCTGCATGTCAAATGCCCGCCCCGACCCCAGCACGTCCGCACCCAGCACGCCGCGCTGGCGGGCGATCACCACCGCGCGTTCCAGCACGTCGATCGCTACCGGATATTCGGACCGCATGTAGACATAGCCGCGCGTGGCCCCGACCCCCAGGGCGGCGATGGCCATCCCCTCGATCAGGGTGAAGGGATCGCCCTCCATGATCATCCGGTCGGCGAATGTGCCGCTGTCGCCCTCGTCCGCGTTGCAGACGATGTATTTCTGATCGGCCAGCGCATCGGCCACGGTCTTCCACTTGATGCCGGTCGGAAAGCCCGCGCCGCCGCGCCCGCGCAAGCCGCTGGCCGTGACCTCGGCCACGATGGCGGCGCCTGCCATGCCGGTGGCCCGGCGCAGCCCGACCAGCCCGCCGTGGCGTTCGTAATCGTCCAGGTCCAGCGGGTCGATCAGCCCGCAGCGCGCAAAGGTCAGCCGCGTCTGGCGCGCGAAGAAGGGAATGTCCTCGACCCGGCCCAGCCCCGGCAGTGTCCCGTCCAGCAGCGCGCCCACATCTGCGGGCGTCACGGGACCGTATGCCAGACGCTGGCCGTCGGCCTCGATCTCGACCAGCGGCTCCAGCCAGACCATGCCGCGCGATCCGTTGCGGATGACCTGCGCGTCCAGTCCCCGCGCGGCGATCTGTTGCATCAGGGCGTCGGCCACGGCATCGGCACCCAGCGCCTTGGCGGCACTGTCCAGCGGAACGTAGATCCTCATCGTGCCGCCTCCAGCGCGCTGACCAGCCGGTCGCCATCGACCCGCCCCATCAACTGTCCGTCCAGCATCGCCGCTGGGGCGCAGGCGCACAGGCCCAGACAGTAGACCGGCTCTACCGTCACCGCGCCGTCCGGTGTGGTGCCGTGCCAGTCGACGCCCAGCCGGTCCAGCACACCCGCAGCCATGGCCGCACCGCCCATCGACTGACAGGCCTCGGCCCGGCAGATCTTCAGGATATGGCGGCCGGCGGGGTGGTCGCGGAAATCGTGATAAAAGCTGATGACCCCATGCACCTCGGCCAGGCCCAGGTTCAGAACGTCGGCTAGCACCGGCACGGCAGCTTGCGGCACATGCCCCCATTCCGCCTGGATCGCATGCAGCATCGGCAGCAGCGGCCCCTCCAACGCGGTCAGGGGGGTGACGACATCGCGGATCTCGTCCGCGGTCGGGGCTGGCGCTTGGTTCAGCATGGCTGGCCTTTCAGATATCCACTGTTCAGAAGACCCCCGCGATCATCTGAAATCAATATCGCAGTTCCGTTGAACGATAGAGGATTTCTATCAAGCCATGCGCCGCGCCTCGGTCAGCAGCGCCTCCAGCACCGGGGTGTGCGGCTCTCTCCACGGGGCGATCAGGCCGACGGCATGGCCCGGTGCCGACCCCTCCAGCGCGATCAGGCGCAGGGGTTTGCCCTGCGCCAGGAACCCGGCGATGTCCTCGGGCAGGATGGTCAACCAGCCGCCCGCCATCACATGCGACACCAGCACCACGGTCGAATTGGATTCGACCGTCGCCTGCGGGGTCACCCCGGCGGCGGTCAGGGTGCGGTTGATGATGCGACGGTTCTGCATGTCCTGGGACAGCAGGCACAGCCGCTGCCCGTCCAGGTCCGACCACGCCACCTGCGCCTGCGCCGCCAGCGGGTGATCCCGATGCGCGACCAGCAGATAGCGTTCGTCATACAGCGGCACGCTGCTGACCCGGCCCAGCGGTTCGTTGTCCAGATAGGAGATGCCGGCATCCACCTCCAGATCGTCGATCATCTGCAGGATCTCGACCGAGGTGCGCGACAGGATGGTAAAGCCCACGTTCGGATGCGCCGCCCCGAACCGGGCACTGATCCGCGCGGCCCAGGTCAGCGCGGTGGGAATGACCGCGATGCGCAGCCGCCCCGACAGGCCGTGGCGGACGGCCCGCATCTCGTCGCGCAGCTGGCGGGTGTCGCCCACGATGCGCCGCGCCCAGACCAGGGCCTGCTGCCCCTCGGGCGTCAGCCCGCCATAGCGCGACCCCCGAAAGATCAGCAGGACGCCCAGGCTCTCCTCCAGCTGCTTGATCCCGGCGGAGAGGGTCGGCTGGGTCACGCCGATGGTGGCGGCGGCGCGGCCGAAATGACCCTCCTTGGCCACGGCCAGGAACATCTCCAGCTTGTCGATCATGTGCCGTCCCCCTTTGGCCGCCATCAGGCGCGACCGGGCGGGCGCGGTCAAGGACTTGCCGTGCGGGCCTTCGCGAGTCAGGGTCGGGGGATGACCGATATTTTGCTGATCCACGGGGCATGGCACGGCGGCTGGTGCTGGGACCGGACCGCGGCCCTGCTGCGCGCGCAAGGCTGGCGCGCGTCCTGTCCCGACATTGCCGGCGACACCTTGGCCGACTGCGCCGCGGCGCTTCCTTGGGCGCCGGTGGTGGTGGGCCACTCCCTGGGCGGCATGCTGGCCGAGGCGATGGACCAGCCCCCACGGGTGCTGATCCACCTGTGCTCCTATCTGCCGCTGCCGGGCGACAGCGTGGCGTCGCTGGACCGGCTGGTGCCCGCGCCGCCGCGGCGCTGGCCGCGCGACGATCTGGGGCGGCTGGTCCTGCCGCCGGACGCCGCGCGGGCGATGCTGTATCACGACTGCCCGGATGTCGACCTGTCCCGCCTGCGGCCGCAGCCGATCGGTCCCCTGCGCGACCCGCTGCCCGGACCGCGTAGGCAGACCACCCGCCACTATGTCCTGTGCGACCAGGACCGCGCGATCTTGCCCGCCGCACAGCGGGCGATGCTGGACCGCGCGCCTGTCGATCACCTGCACCACCGACCCTGGGGGCATTCGCCCTTTCAGTCGGACCCGCAGGGGCTGGCCGACCTGATCGACGCGATCGCGCGCTAGACTTCGGGGACCGCCACCACCGCCAGACAGTCGCCGGTCTGCACCAGCCCCGGGAAATGCCGCGCGGCCAACAGGCCGGGACGGTTCGCATGAACGGTCACGGGCGCGACGCCGGTGCGATCCACGGGCCAGATGCAGGCCAATGGCTGGCCCTCGGCCACGTCCTGTCCCAGATCGATCAGCGGATGCAGCAGCCCGCCCTGGGGCGCGAAATGGAAACAGGCGTCGTCGGGCATGTCCAGCATGCGGCTGTCATCCACCCCCTCGACCGGGCCCGACAGGATGCCTGCATGGCGCAGCACGTTGCGCGCACCGCGCAGCGCGATGGATACGGAGGCCGCCGTGGCCGTCCCGCCGCCGCCCAGTTCGGTCGTGACGAAGACCTTGCCCTGCTGTTCCACCGTGGTGTCGAACATGCCCACCGCGTCGATCTCGCGCATCATCATCGACCAGGGCGCGCCGAACGCCCGCATTGCGGCGACGCAGGCCACCTGCTGATCCGCATCGTCCAGATAATGCGCCGCGGCATAGGGCAGGAAATCCAGCGTCTTGCCCCCCGAGTGGTAATCCAGCACCAGATCCGCCGCAGGCACCAGCACGGTGGCCAGGTAATCCGCGATCTTCTGCGTGACCGTGCCGTCCGGGCGGCCCGGAAATGCGCGGTTCATGTTCACCCCGTCCACCGGGCTGACCCGCGTGCCCGCCACCACCGCAGGCGCGTTCATCGCGGGCAGGATGATGACGCGGCCCGTCACCTGCGCAGGCTCCAGCTCCCATGCCAGCTGCTGCAATGCCAACGGCCCTTCGTATTCGTCGCCGTGATTGCCCCCCGTCAGCAGCGCGGTGGGACCGTCGCCGCCCCGGATGACCGTCAGCGGGATCATCACGCTGCCCCAAGCGCTGTCGTTGCGACTGTGGGGCAGGCGCAGGAACCCGTGATGCTTGCCGGGGGCGTCCAGCGGAATGGTGGGGACGATCGCCGTCACGATTTCACCAGCATCCGGCGCGGCAGGGTGCAGAACAGGTCGGGCGCGCCATCGGTGATGATGATCGATTCCGTGGTCTCATAGCCCCAGTCATCCATCCAAAGCCCGGTCATGAAATGGAATGTCATGCCCGGCTTCAGCACCGTCTTGTCGCCCCGGCGCAGCGACATGGTGCGTTCGCCCCAGTCGGGCGGATAGGACAGGCCGATCGGGTACCCGGTGCGGTTGTCCTTGACGATGCCGTGGCGGTCCAGCACCCGGAAGAAGGCGTTGGCGACGTCCTCGCAGGTATTGCCCGCATGCGCGGCCTCCAGCCCCTCGTCCATGCCCTCCAGCACGGCCTTTTCGGCCTCCAGCATGGCTTCGGGGGGCGTTCCCAGAAAGATCGTGCGCGACAGCGGCACGTGGTATCGCTGGTAACAGCCGGCGATCTCGAAGAACGTGCCCTCGTCCGGCTTCATCGGCTGGTCGTCCCAGGTCAGGTGCGGCGCGCCCGCATCGGGCCCCGACGGCAGCAGCGGCACGATGGCCGGATAGTCGCCGCCATGGCCCGACCATTCGTCATAGCGCAGGCCCGCATCATAGATCTCGGCCACCAGGTCGCATTTGCGCATGCCCACCTCGACCTTGTCGGCGATGCGGCGGTGCATGCGCTCGACGATGCGCGCAGCCTTGCGCATGTATTCCAGCTCCTTGGGCGTCTTGACGGCGCGCTGCCAGTTGACCAGCGACACCGCGTCGGTCAGCCGCGCGTCCGGCAGGCCTGCGGACAGGCAGGCATGCGCCTTGGCCGAATACCAGTAATTGTCCATCTCGACCCCGATGGTGCCGCGGTTCCAGCCCAGATCGGTCAGCCGGGCGGCCAGGTATTCCATCGGGTGACGCTCGGTGGACTGCACATAGTGGTCGGGATAGCCGATGATCGCGTCCTCGGGCATCCAGACGGTGCGCAGCGCGCCTTGGGCGTCCTGCCCGCGCCCGAACCAGACCGGCGGACCCACAGGCCCCACGATCACGCATTGATGCACATAGAACGACCAGCCGTCATAGCCGGTCAGCCAGGCCATGTTGGACGGGTCGCTGACGATCAGCGTGTCCAGGCCCTGGCGGGCCATCCGGGCGCGGGTGCCGGCCAGCCGGGCCTCGTATTCCTCGGTCGCGAAACGTTCGGGCGTGCGTTGCAGTTCGGGCATGGGACGGACCTTGCGTCGGGGGGTGAATTACCAGCTGCGGGTGTGGAACAACGCCCCCGGCCCGCGGCCCGGAATGCGCGCGCGGTCCAGCATGGCCCAGAACAGCGCCTGGTTCGCGGTGACGACCGGCTTGCCCAGCAGCCCCTCCAGCGTGTCGATCAGGCCCAGTGCGGGCAGCGCGGTGCAGGACATGAACAGCGCCTGCGCGTCGGGGTGGTCGCTGGCCAAGGCCATCTCGGTGATCTCGGTCGGGTTCAGCATGGCCATGTCGCGGTCGTCGGCATGTCCCATCGACGACCGGCGGACGACATCCACCCCGTGGGCCGCGAAATGATCACCGACCAGATCGGTCGTCGCCGCCAGATAGGGCGTCATCAGCGCCACCCGCGTCACGCCCAGCGCGGCAAACGCCAGCAGCGCCGCGCCCGCGGGCGTGGTCACCGGCGCGCGGCCCCCCGCCAGCGCGTCCATGCCGTCGCCCAGCACCGCCGCGGCGGAGGTGCAGCCGAACCCGATCCCCGACAACGGCACCCCCGGCACCAGCAGATCCACCGCGTCGCGCAGGCGCGGGCCGGTGGCGCGCAGGTTGTCCTCGGTCGTGGGGTTGTCAAAGGCGATGCGCGTGACATGCAGCCGCGTGCCTGGCGGCATCAGGGTGGCGGCATCGCCCTCGATGGTCAGGTCGGTGGCCAGGGCCACCAGCCCGAACCGGTTCAGGTTGTCGTGCAGCATGCCATTCCCCTTACCCGTCGATGGACAGATCACGCAGGAACAACGCGATCTGCGGGAAAAAGATCAGCAGGACCGACACGCTCAGCAGCATGACCACAAAGGGCGGCGTGCCGCGGATGACCTCCCAATAGGGCCTGCGGAACACCGCGATGGCCGTGAAGATGTCACAGCCGAAGGGCGGCGTGGCACTGCCGATGGCGACCTGCAGGGTGATGATCGTGCCGACCAGCACCGGGTCCAGCCCCGTCGCCTGCACCACCGGCGCAAAGATCGGCACCAGCACCAGGATCACCACGATCGGGTCCACGAACATGCAGCCGATGAAGAACGCGATGGAGATCGTGAACAGCACCCCATAGGGGCCCATGCCGTCGATGCCGATGCCGGCCAGGATCTCCTGCGGGATCTGGGCAAAACTGATGACATAGCTGAAGGCCGCGCCCGCGCCGACCAGGATGAACACCACCGCGGTGATCAGCCCGGTCGATTTCGCGGTCGCGAACAGCTGACGCGGAGAGACCTGGCGAAAGACCACCATTTCCAGCACGATGGCGTACAGCACGCATGCGGCGGCGGCCTCGGTCGGCGAAAAGATCCCGCCATAGATGCCGCCGATGATCAGCGCCGGAAAGCCCATCGGCCAGATCGCCCGGCGCACCGCGCGCAGCCGGTCGGGCCAGGGCATCCGCGGTTCGGTCGGCACATTGTGGCGCACCGCATAGATATACGAATAGATCGAGAACATCACCAGGATCAGCAGCCCCGGCCCGATCCCCGCCAGGAACAGCTCCGCAATGGATGTCCCCGACACCACGCCATAGATGATCATGCCGATCGACGGCGGGATCAGAAAGGCGATGTCGGATGCGTTGATGATCAGCGCCAGCGTGAAACGGTCGCTGTAGCCCGCCTTGAGCAGGCGCGGCCGCATCGGGCCGCCCACCGCCACGACCGTGGCCTGCGTCGACCCCGATACCGCGCCGAACATCGTGCAGGCCCCCGCGGTCGAGATGGCCAGCCCGCCCTTGATGTGACCCAGGAACGCCATGACCACGTCGATCAGGCGGCCCGCGGACTGGCCGCGGGTCATGATCTCGGCGGCAAAGATGAACATCGGGACGGCGATCAGGCTGGCGGGCTGGATGCCCGCGATGACCTGCTGGACCAGCGTCTCCAGATGGCCGATGCCGCCGAAGATCGCGACAAAGCCCACGACCGACGCGACGATCAGCGGCACCATCATCGGAAAGCCCAGCAGCAGCAGCACGATCATCGTGCCCAGAATGGCGGCGGTCATGCGTCGGCGTCCTTTTGCGGCAGGTCGTACCCGTCGCGCACGGCGGTCGACAGCCAGATGTCGGGGTCCCTGAGGTTCTTCAGCGCGGTCAGCGCGTATTGCAGGCCGGTCAGGAAGAACCCTGCCGGAACCCAGACGATGATCCACCATTGCGGGATGCGCAGCGCGGGCAGCACCCGCCCCCGGCCCGCCTGGCTGATCACATAGGACAGCGCGAACCACGCCAACACCAGCAGCAGCGCCGCAGTCAGCGCCGAGATCGCCACCACCATCGCCTTGCGCGCCTTGGGCGGCAGCGCGTCGGTGATGGCCGACATGCGGATGTGGCGCCCGTGGCGCGCGGCATAGGACATGCCCGCGAACGTCACCAGCACGATCAGCGCCTGGTTCACCTCTTCCGCGAAATACAGCGACCGGCCAAAGACGAAGCGGCCGACGACATTGGCGACGGTGTTGAACGCCATCGCCAGCACGCCGATGGCCAGGGCCACCGCCTCCAGCCGGGCGATCACGCGGTCGGCGACCCCCAGGGGGCCGGGCAGACCGGATTCGTACAGCGCGTCGTCGATGTCGTCCTGTGCCTGCGTCGCCTCGGCGGCGGCAAGGATGTCCGGGTCGTCGGACAGGCCTGGGGGCCGGTCACCTGCGGTCTTTGGCGTCATGGCCACCTGTCCATCATCGTTCCGTCATCGGCCCCGCCCCGCGACGCGGGACGGGGCAGCGGAGATCAGCCCTCGGCCGCGGCGGACAGGTCCGCCTTCATCTGGTCCAGGACCTCCTGGGCGCGGGGGCCGCCGATCTCCAGGAAGGTCGCCTCGACCTGGGCCGCGGTGTCGCGGAAGGGCGCGCGCTGCTCCTCGGTCAGGGTGGTGACGGTGACCTCGGGGCGATCGGCGGTGATCTTCTCCAGCGACGCCTCGGTCAGACCCTGCTGATATTCGATGATGTGGTCGAACGCGGCCGCCGCGGCGTCGCGGACCACCTGCTGATCCTCGGGGGACAGACCCGCAAAGAACTCCTGGTTGGCCATCAGCGCGGTGGTGAAGTTGTTGTGGCCCAGCCGGGTGATGTGGTCCTGCACCTCGTACATGCGGGTCGATTCGATGAAGAAGGCCGGGTTCTCCTGCGCGTCGACGATGCCGGTCTGCAGACCGCCATAGACCTCGCCCCACGGCAACGGCGTGGGCGTGGCGCCGAACGCCTGATAGCTGCTGACCAGCAGCGGGTTGGTCATCACCCGCACCTTGACGTCGTCGAAATCGGCGGGCGCCGCGATGGCGTCGTTCGACGTGACCATCACCTCGCCCTCGGGGTACATGCTGAGCAGCTCCAGCCCCTGCTGGGCGTACAGCTCCGGGAAGATCGTGTTGATCGCCTCGGAATTGCGGAAGAAGGCGAACAGCTGGTCGTCATCCTCGGGCAGCAGATAGGGCACGAAGAACACCTGCGCCTCGGGGATCAGCGACCCGGTAAAGCCGGGCGACTGGTTCACGAATTGCAGGATGCCCGATTGGGTCTGTTCCATGATGTTGTCGGATTCGCCCAGCGTGCCGAACGGGAACAGCTGCACCTCATGGTCGGAATTGGCCTCGACCTCCTCCTTGAACTTCTGGGCATAGACGCCCTGGACCTCGTCCAGCGCCTCCTCGAAGGCATAGCGCCAGGTGTCGGCAATGGCGGCCCCCGATCCCAGGATCAGGGCGGTCAGGCTGGCTGCGGTCAGGTGGATGGCGGGGCGGGTTCTGATGGTCATGATACCTCCTGTTGGGGCGGGCCCTGCACGCGGATCGCGCGGGTCCTTCTGTGGCAGGATTCGGACCTTGCGGACCGTTCCGGTTGGACCCGATGGTTCGGGACAAGCGGAATCCAAGTCAATTGATGTATTAAATCATGACAATTCCGACCGCGAGAGTCAAACAGGTCGCGGGATTGTCCTGCCCTCAGCCCGGCAGAACTGCCGAGACGATGCGCAGCGCCTGTTCCAGATCACGGGCCGTGGCCCCGCCCAGCGACACCCGCAGCGCGGGCCCCTGGGGCAGGACCGCAAACCCCGCGCCGGGGGCCAGCGCGACCTGATGGGTCAGTGCCGTGGCCAAGGCCGTGCCTTCGTCCGTGCCCGGCGCCAGCGGCATCCAGCGGTGCAACCCGTGCAGGAAGCCCTGCGCACGCTGGCCCAGAACGCGCACCGCCAGCCGGTTCCGCGCCGCCAGTTCCGTCCGCTGCGCCGCCAGCAGCGCGTCGGCCGTGCCGCCGGTGATCCAGTCCTGAGCGATCTCGGCCATCAGGGGCGTGGCCATCCAGGCCATCGACAGGTGGCGGTTCAGCGCGGCCTCTGCCAATTTTTCGGGCATCGCCAGAAAACCCAGCCGCAGGCCCGGCGACAGGCATTTCGACAGGCCGGTGAAATAGAAACTGCGGTCCGGAGCGAATCCCGACAGGGCGGGCGGACGGCGCGGCGACATGGGGCCCGTCGGATCGCTTTCCAGGATCATCAGCCCGGCTTGGGTCGCGGCGCGGGCCAGCGCCTCGCGCCGGTCGCGGTCCATCACCCGCGCCTGCGGCCCCCCGCCCGAAGGCAGCAGGAACACCGCCTTCATTCGCCCGCCTGCGGCCCGCGCCGCCCGGATCAGCGCGTCGGGGTCCATGCCGTGTTCGTCGTCGGGAATGCCCTGCAGGCGCAGATGCAGGTGCTGGGCCGCGGGCCGCAGCGTGTGGCACGTCGCCGATTCGGTCGCGATGATGTCGCCGGGCATCCCCACGCATTGCAGCGCCACGAACATAGCGGGCGTGGTCCCGTTGGTGATCAGGATCCGCTGTGCCGGCACCACCTTCCCGCAGCGCGCCAGCCACGCCGCCGCCATCCCGCCATAAAGCGACATCGTCTGACGCGGCCGGAATGACAGCATCGCCGAATCAGGCAGACGGTCGGACAGGCGCAACAGCGTCTCGCTCCACGCGGTGCGGATCTGGGGCAGCGCCACGGGGGTCATCATCGACAGATCGATCGGCGGTCGGTCGGTGGGCGCGCGGAACCACGGCACCTCGATCGTCTCGCGCGGGCCCGAGCGGACAAAGCTGCCGCGCCCGACCTCTCCCGAGATCAGGTCGGCGCGGATCAGCTCCTCGTACGCGCGGCTGACGGTCTGGACGCTGACGCCCAACTGCCACGCCAAGTCGCGATGCGGCGGCAGGCGCGCACCGGGCGCCAGGCTGCCCGCGTCGATGGCGGCCGCGATGCCCTGGGCCAGGCTGCGATAGGCCGGGCGGGTGATGTCGTCGCGTCTCAGGGGCCAATGGGACATGGGGCGCAGGATCGCCCGCCGCGCGCGGATTGACAAGCGGGCCGCGCAGGGGAACATGCGCCCCATGATCCCGCCCCGCAGCCTGCGCCTGGACGACCGCGACATCGCCATCCTGGCGGTGCTGTCGCGCGAGGGGCGCATCACCAAGACCGACTTGGCGGCACGCGTGAACCTGTCGCCCACGCCCTGCTGGGACCGGATGCGGCGGCTGGAACAGGCGGGCCTGATCCGCGGATACCGCGCGCAGATCGACCTGGGCGTGCTGGGTCCGCATGTGCAGGTCTTTGTCACGGTCGAGCTGGACCAGCACCGCAGCGAAAGCTTTCAGCGGTTCGAGGCGGTGATCGCCCGCATGGACGCCGTCACCGGCTGCTGGGCCATCGGCGGGGGGTTCGATTACCTGATGTCGGTGATCGCGCCGGACGTCGCCGCGTTTCAGGGGGTCATGGATGCGCTGCTGGACAGCGGCGCAGGCGTGCGGCGCTATTTCAGCTATATCGTGACCAAGCCGGTCAAGGATCAGCCCGTGGCGGGCGCGATGCTGGAACATCATCGCCCTGAGGGCTGAAGTTCAGGGATTTCCTCGGGCAAGACCCGCCGGATCAGAGGAATCCTCGGGGCCCACCGCCCTATCCTGCCTCCAGCAGGAACAGGAGCGATGATGCTGACGAATGACGAACTGGCCCGTTGGGACCGCGAGAGCTTTTTCCACCCCTCGACCCATCTGGGGCAATTCGCGCGGGGCGAGGCGCCGCAGCGCATCATCACCGGGGGCGAGGGCTGTCACATCACCGACCGCGACGGCAACCGCATGCTGGACGGGTTCGCGGGCCTCTATTGCGTGAATGTCGGCTATGGCCGCCCGGAAATCGCGCAGGCCATCGCCGATCAGGCGCATCAGCTGGCCTATTACCACGCCTATGCCGGCCACGGGTCCGAGGCCGCGATCACCCTGGCGCAGATGGTCATGGACCGCGCGCCCAAGGGCATGGCACGGGTCTATTTCGGCCTGTCGGGATCGGATGCGAACGAGACGAACATCAAGCTGGTCTGGTACTACAACAACATCCTGGGCCGCCCGAAGAAGAAAAAGATCATCAGCCGCTGGCGGGGCTATCACGGGTCCGGCCTGATGACCGGGTCGCTGACCGGGCTGCAGCTGTTCCACGCCAAGTTCGACCTGCCGCTGGACCAGGTGATCCATACCGAAGCGCCCTATTACTTCCGCCGCCCCGATGCGGCGATGTCGGAATCAGATTTCGTCGGCCATTGCGTGACGCAGCTGGAGGCGCTGATCGCGGAACATGGCGCCGACACCATCGCGGCCTTCATCGGAGAGCCGGTGCTGGGAACGGGGGGCATCGTGCCGCCGCCCGCGGGCTACTGGCCCGCCATTCAGGAGGTTCTGGACCGCCACGACATCCTGCTGATCGCGGATGAGGTGGTGACCGGGTTCGGGCGTCTGGGGACCATGTTCGGGTCGGACCATTACGGCATGCGCCCCGACCTGATCACCAGCGCCAAGGGCCTGACCAGCGCATATGCGCCGCTGTCGGCCAGCATCGTGGGCACGCGCGTCTGGGACGTGCTGACGCGCGGCACGGATGAAAACGGCGTGATGGGCCACGGCTGGACCTATTCCGCGCACCCCATCGGGGCGGCGGCCGGGGTGGCGAACCTGAAGCTGATCGACAGCTTGGGCCTGGTCGAGAATGCCGGGACCGTGGGTGCCTATCTGAACGACCGGATGGCGCAGGCGGTCGGCGGTCACGCCCATGTCGGAGAGGTGCGCGGCGCGGGCATGCTGTGCGCGGTCGAACTGGTCGCGGACCGCGATGCGCGGCGGTTCTTTGACGCGTCCGAGGGCAAGGGCGCCAAGGTCGTGGCCGCGATGCTGAAGCGCGGCGTGATCGCACGCGCCATGCCGCAGGGCGACATCCTGGGCTTTGCCCCGCCCCTGTGCCTGACGCGCGAAGAGGCCGATCGGATCGTCGACGTGACAGCCGAGGCGCTGGCCGCGGTGCTGGGCTGAATTGCGTCCCGCGACGGCGGGGGGATTTCACATCCCCCCGCACCCCCCAGTGGAGTCGCGCGGCTGCCCCGGCTGCGGTGGGTTGATCTGGTCCGGCAGGTCGATGTCGCGCAGCAGTCCCGGCGCAGGCACATACCGGTCCGGCGTCAGATCACGCAGCAGGCGACCCGCGCCCTGATCGCCGGTCAGTTGCGCAAGCCGCGACAGCCAGCCACGCGGGAAGCAGGCCGGTGGCAGGGGGGAGGTTCCGTCATGGCTGCAGGAGGGCAGACCATCGGCGGCTCGGTCGACGATCTGGGATAGATGCGCGGCGGTGACGTCGGGCATGTCGCCAAGGGCGATCAGCAGTCGGTCGGGATCACCCGCCGCGGCCAGACCCGCGCGCAGGCTGTCCGATTGCTGCCCCTGAGGGATCAGCACGATGCGAAAGCCGTCCAGCCACGGCGTCAGGGTGGGGTTGGTGATTACGGCGATGCGGTCATCCAGCGCGGTATTCCGCATTGCCTGCGCGGCGTGGGAAACGAGCGGTATCCCCGCCACCGGCGCCAGCAGCTTGTCGGACGGACCAAAGCGCCGCGATGCGCCGCCCGCCAGCAGCAGGCCGGTGCAGGTCAAGCGGTCAGCACCTCGTATGCGGCCAGGATCTGGGTCAGGGCGGACGCTGCGATCAGGCGCGGGTCGCGGGCCGGGCTGACGACGCCGATGGGTCCGGTGATCCGCTCCAGCGTCGCCGCGTCAAAGCCCTGCTCGGTCAGCGCCGCCAACCTCGCGGCCTGCGCGCGACGCGACCCCAGCGCGCCGATGTAGAACGCGTCCGAGCGCAACGCGCGGGCCAACGCGGGCAGTTCGCGGTCGTGATCGTGGAACAGCGTCACCACGGCGGTATGCGCGTCGGGCCTGGCGTCCTGGCCCATCACCGGCATGTCCATCGCGGCGACCAAGGTTGTCAAGGCCTGCGCCTCGTCCCCCTCTCCGTGGATCTGGAAGGCGGGGGGCGGCGGCAGGACCAGCGTGAAATCGTCGGGGTCGGGGTCGCCCGCGCGGCAAGGTGCGCCGGTGCGCAGGTTCAGGCACCATGTGCCCGTGCGCCTGCGGATGCGGTCGTCCCAGATGGCGCCCAGCCAGTCGGGGTCGGGCTTGTGGATCAGCGCGATCTCAACCGTGCCGCCGCAGGGCAGCGGCAGGTCCAGCGGGCCGCCCACGCCATAGGTCAGCCGCGTCACCGGTCCGGGCGCGTCCAGATGCGCGGCAATGTCGGCATCGATGCAACCCGCGCCCAGACGGCCCACACGACCGCCGTCGGGCCACAGCGCCATCATCGCGCCGGGGCGGCGGGGAAAGCCGCCCTTGGCGTCGGTCAGCATGGCCAGCGACCCGCCGGGACGGCGCAGCAGCGCCTTGACGGGACAATCGGCAGAGGCGGTGATGGGGGCGGAGATCGACATGGCGCAGGCTT
The DNA here is from genome assembly GCF_000787695.1 of Paracoccus sp. PAMC 22219. Taxonomy (GTDB): domain Bacteria; phylum Pseudomonadota; class Alphaproteobacteria; order Rhodobacterales; family Rhodobacteraceae; genus Paracoccus. The sequence goes on from NZ_BBPH01000001.1 coordinate 85,995, forward strand.
TCGGCAATCGGTGCTGCCAGCCTAACGCAGTCGGCCCGATTTGGATGCCGAAAAAGCGACCGGTCCGGTCATTCCGGACAGGGCTGTCCGGCTGCCCCCCATTTCAGCACGTCGTCGATATGCGCCTGCAGGCCGAACGGCGCGGGTTCGCGCCCGCCGCCGGGCGCAAAACCCCAGGCGACGAACCCGCCGTGGCTGGCGTCGTCGCGCAGGTGTTCGGCCAGTTCGACCCAGTCCCGCCCGCCGTTCAAGTCCGGATCGCGCAGCTGGCGGCACAGGGCGGGGCCGTCCAGGCCGAACCACGCCATCTCGACCGGGGGCAGTTGCCAGGGGATCATCGCGTTCGGCGCTTGGCGCGGGTCGGATTCCAGCGTCGATGCGGTGATGTGGCAGGTGGCACAGGGCAGAGTCTCGACCCCCATGCGGCTGTCGCCGCCGCTGATGGCCATGCCATGCGGGCGGGGTTCGGGATATTCCGGGCCGGACCACATGGGCAGGTGGTCGGGACCCACGTGGCAATTCGCGCAGCGCGGATGCGACACGACCTGCTGCACGCGGTCCCACGCCGCCAAGCCGTCGGCGGTGCTGACCGACCCCTCTGCAGGCGGGGCGACGATCGAGGGCATGACATCCTCGGCCCAGACGGGGCCTGTCATCAGCAGCAGGGCCAGCAGGCGCATCATGCGAAACGCACCCCGCGGGCAAAGGGCAGGTCGCGCAGGCGCTGACCGGTCGCGGCAAAGATCGCGTTGCCAAGGGCGGCGGCAGCGGGCGGTACGCCGGGTTCGCCCAAGCCCCGCAGCGGGCCGTTCTCCAGCAGCCGCACCGTGACCTGCGGCGTCTGACGCATGCGCATCCCCTCATAGGCGTGAAAATTGGTCTGATCGGGACGGTGGCCGCGATAGGTCAGTTCGCAATTCATCGCGTGGCCCAGCCCGAACAGCATGCCGCCCGACAGCTGCGCCAGGGCATTCACCGGGTCCAGCACGATGCCGACATCGGCCACGGCAAAGGCCTGGGTGATCCGGATGCCCTGCGGGGTCTGCTCGACCTCGACCACCTGGGCGCAGGGCACGCCGAAGGACAGGCAGAACGCCACGCCCCGCCCGCGCCCCTGCCCCGCATCGCGACCGGTCCAGCCCGACAGGTCGCGCAAACCCTCCAGCACCGCGCGCGAGGGGTCGTGGCTGCACAGCCCGATAAGCCCCTCCATCGGGTCGATGCCGGCGGCCGCGAACATCTCGTCCATCGCGGTGCCGAAGAAGAAGCCGTTCGACGATGCGCCGACCGACCGCCAGCTGCTGACCGGCACGGATTCGGGCGCGCGCAGCCCCGTCACGCGGAAATTCGGGATCGCAAAGGGCTGGTCCCAGGCCCCGGTGGTGATGCTGGCATCCGGCCCCGGTGGCGCGCTGGAGACGCGGCCGAACCAGGATGCGATGACCGACGGGCTGGCAACGGTCAGGTCCAGCGCCTGCACGCCCTGATCGGTGGCGCGGCCCCGCACCCGCGCGATCTGGGCCGGGCGCGGCTGGTCATGGGCAAAGTCCTCCTCTCGCGACCAGGTCAGCTTGACCGGGCGGCCGGGGACGGCCATCGCGATCTCGACCGCTTGGGCGATGAAGTCGATCTCCAGCCTGCGGCCAAAGCTGCCGCCGATCATCTGGTTCTCCAGCCGGATCGCGGTTTCGGGCAGGCCGGTCAGTGCGGCGGCGCGAGCCACGGCGAAATCGGGCACCTGCGTGCCGGCCCAGATGGTGCAGGCGTCGTCCGTCACCAGGACCGTGGCGTTCATCGGCTCCAGCGGCGCATGGGCCAGGAACGGGACGCGATATTCCGCAGTGACATCGCCCGCGCCGATGACCGCGTCCACGTCGCCGTCATCGCGCTTGCGGCTGTCGATGTCGCCTGCGTCATGGGTGGCCGCAAGCGCGGCCCAGATCGCGTCCTGATCGCCCGTCGTGTCGGGGGCCGCGAACGCGACGTCCAGCGCCTGCACGGCGCGCATCGCGGACCAGGTGTCGCGCGCCAGCACCGCGACGCCCCCGGTGATCGGCAGCACGCGCAGCACGCCGGGCAGCCCTTCGGCGGCGACCGGGTCCAGCCGCGCGACCGACCCGCCCCAAGGCGCCATCCGCACCGTCGCGTGCAGCATGTCGGGCAGGGACAGATCGATGCCATAGACCTGCGTGCCGGTCGATTTCGCGATCACGTCGGTGCGCGCCATCGGCTTGCCCAGCCAGCGCCATTGCGACCGGTCGCGCAGCACGATCTGGGTCACCGGCTCCAGCGCCGCGGCGTCGCGTGCCAAGTCGGGATAGGGAATGCGCGTGCCGTCGGGCAGGATCACCGCGCCATCCGCGGTGTCCAGGTCGGCGCGGTCCAGGCCGTGGCGCAGGGCGGCGGCCTGTTTCAGCGTTTCACGCGCAACGGCGCCCGCCTGACGCAGCTTGTCGAACCCGTCGGCGGTCGAACTGGACCCGCCGGTCATCTGCCAGCCCAGCAGCCGCGCGGGAATGTCGGCCGCATCGCGCGCTGTTTCGGCCAGCCAACCGGTATCGGTGGGCGCAAAGGGCATGAAATCCGCGATCAGCGCGCGGTTATAGTATGTGGCGCTGACCGGGCCCGGCACGATGCGGGCGGTGGCGGGGTCGATGTCCAATTCCTCGGCGATCAGGGCGGCCTGCAGCCAGCGGGCGCCCTGCCCCTTGTCCGCACGCGGCGCGACCAGCGTGACGCCATCGGCATCTATCAACACATAGGGGTTCAGCGCCCCCGCATCCGTCCCCGCAAAGGGGTCCGCCAAGGGCCGGGTATAGCGCCAGGCGCCAAAGGCCACGCCCCCCGCCACCGCGACCGACCCGATGAGAAAGCCGCGCCGCGCGATGCGCCCCGCACGCGACATCAGGCGGCGCCGATGCGGACGGATGCCGACCGGATCGCCGCGCGGATGCGGGGATAGGTGGCGCAGCGGCACAGGTTGCCCGACATCGCGCGGTCGATGTCCGCATCCGAAGGGTCGGCGTTCAGCGCCAGGAGCGACGCGGCCTGCATGATCTGGCCGGACTGACAGTAGCCGCATTGCGCGACCTGCTGCTCGATCCAGGCGGCCTGGACGGGGTGCGGGTCGTCGGGCGTGCCCAGCCCCTCGATCGTGGTGATCTCTCCGGCCACGTCAGCCAGACGGATCTGGCAGGCGCGCACCGCCATGCCGTCCATGTGCACCGTGCAGGCCCCGCATTGCGCAATCCCGCAGCCATATTTCGTGCCCGTAAGGCCCAGCAGATCGCGCAGCGCCCACAGCAGCGGCATCTGCGGGTCGGCGTCCAGGTCGTGGCTGTTTCCGTTGACGATCAGTTGCATGCGCGCAATCTGCCGCAGCCGCCCGCATCGCACAAGATGCAGGTGCGTCCCCATGGCAAAAGGCCGCCAATCCTTGCGGATGGCGGCCCTTGCGCAGTCGGACAGGCAGATCTTACTTGATCTTGCCTTCCTTGTATTCGACGTGCTGACGCACGACCGGGTCGTATTTCCGGACGGACATCTTTTCGGTCATCGTGCGGGCATTCTTCTTGGTCACATAGAAGTGGCCGGTGCCGGCGGTCGAGTTCAGCCGGATCTTGATGGTGGTCGGCTTCGCCATGGTTGTTGCTCCTGCTTCGGGGCAATCGCGCGCCGCAAACCCCGTGGAATTCTTATCGAAGCCGCCTTTTATCCCCGCGGGTGGCGGAGTCAACCGCCAAAGCCGCGGATCGGCACGAAAACCTGACCCGGAACGCAGAAACTTCGTCCTCCGGGGCGAAACGGCGCATTGGCGCATTGGCGCATGCACAACCGAAAAAATGCCCGTGGCGGGGTGCCGGGGCATGGTTCAGCGTGTTGATCTTGAAGGGAGAAGTGGCAGCCCGTAGGGGAGTCGAACCCCTCTTTTCAGGTTGAAAACCTGACGTCCTAACCGATAGACGAACGGGCCACTTTCTGTCGCTGCCAGTCTTCCCTGGCGGCGTGAGGCGGTGTTTAGGCAAAGCCGCGAGAGGCTGCAAGCCAAAAAATAACGCCCACCCGAAAAAAATCGCAAGCTGCCTTCAGGCGCCAAGAAACCCTGCGAAAATAAGCCACAAGGGCAAGGTCAGTGCCGCAAGGACGGTCTGCCAGGTGAAGATCGCGGCATAGAAATCGGCGTCCCCGCCCATCTGGCGCGCCAGAATATAGCCGACGGGCGCCCCCGGCGCGGCGGTGGCCAGCACGCCCGACGCGACCTGTCCCGCGGGCAGGCCGATCATCAGCGCGGCCGCCAGAAAGATCACCGGGCACAGCGCCAACCGCATCCACACCCCCAGCCACAGCGCCGGGTCGCGCTGCCACAGCGCGCGGGGTCGATCCCCGCGCCCACCGCCAGCAGACCCACGGCCAGCGCCCCCTGCCCCAGCCAGTCCAGCGGCGACAGCACCCATGCGGGCAGCGCGATCCCCGACAGGTTCAGCACCAGCCCCGCCACGCAGGACAGCACCATCGGGTTGCGCCCGATCTCTGCCCCGATGCGGGCGGCGGCCCCCGCGGGTCGCGGACCGTCAGACAGCAGCGTCAGCGCCACGATGGCCGCGATGTTGAACGCCGGAATCAGGAACGCGAATGCCACAGCCAGATCGCCAAGCGCCTGCCCGCCAAGCCCCTGGGCCGCGACCGCCAGGATCAGCAGCGAATTGAACCGCAGCGCGCCCTGGAACAGCGAACTGCTGCGCGGCCCGGTCTGGCCCCGCCGCCTGGCCCAGATCAGCGCCAGCGCCCCGGTGACCGCAAAGGCCAGCGTCAGCGCGGCCAGATAGGGGCCAAGCCGTCCCAGGGACAGTTCCGACCGATAGATCGACGTCAGCAGGATCGCGGGGAACAGCACGCGGTATCCCAGCTGTTCGATCCCAGGCCAGCTGGCGGCGTGGATCAGCCCGCCGCGCCGGGCCAGATGGCCCAGCACGACCAATGCGATGACGGGGATGATGGCCAGGGCTGCTTGCATGGGGCACCTTTCGGCCGTGCGTCTTGCGGCCTTTCGCGCGGGGTTGTAGACCCGCGGCCAACGAAAGGAAACGTCATGTCGATCACCGAGGATCAGGCCCGCAAGGTCGCCCATCTGGCGCGCATCGCGGTCGATGATGCCGCCCTGCCCGCCCTGGCGCGCGATCTGTCCGGCATCCTGCATTTCATGGACCAGCTGAACGAGGTCGATGTCGAGGGCGTGGAACCCATGACCGGCGTCACCCCCATGCGCCTGAAGCGGCGCGAGGACGTGGTGACCTCGGGGGGCATGGCCGACAAGATCCTGTCGAACGCCCCCGACGCCCGCGAGGGGTTCTTTGCCGTGCCGAAGGTGGTGGAATGACGAACGCGAACCGACTGACCATTGCCGACGCGCGCGACGCGCTGGCGCGCGGCGATCTGACCTCGGTCGAGCTGACCGATGCCTGCCTGGGAGCAATCGACGCCGCGGGCGCGCTGAACGCGTTCGTGCATCACACGCCCGACATGGCCCGCGACATGGCCCGCGCCGCAGATGCGCGCATAAAGGCGGGCGACGCGGCGCCAATGACCGGCATTCCGGTGGGCATCAAGGACGTCTTCTGCGTGAAAGGCGTGCCGTCGCAGGCGGGCAGCCGCATCCTGCAGGGCTTCACCCCCGAATACGAATCGACCGTGACGCAGAACCTGTGGAACGCGGGCGCGGTGATGCTGGGCAAGCTGAACCAGGACGAATTCGCGATGGGTTCGACGAACGAGAGCAGCTGCTATGGTCCGGCCGTGAACCCGTGGCGCGGCACTGACGGGGCGCAGCTGACGCCTGGCGGCAGCTCTGGCGGGTCCGCCGCCGCCGTTGCCGCCGATCTGTGCCTGGCCGCGACCGGCACCGACACCGGTGGATCGATCCGCCAGCCCGCGGCCTTTACCGGCACGGTGGGGCTGAAGCCGACCTATGGCCGGGTCAGCCGGTGGGGCGTGATCGCCTATGCCTCCAGCCTGGATCAGGCGGGGCCGATGACGCGCACCGTGCAGGACGCGGCGATCATGCTGGGCGCGATGGCCTCCGCCGACCCGATGGACAGCACCTGCGCCGACCTGCCCGTGCCTGACTTCGAGGCCGCGCTGACCGGCGACATCCGCGGCAAGCGGATCGGCATCCCGCGTGAATACCGCGTGGACGGCATGCCCGACGCCATCGACGCGCTGTGGCGCGAAGGCGCGCAGATGCTGCGCGATGCGGGCGCGGAAATCGTCGACATCAGCCTGCCGCACACGAAATACGCCCTGCCCGCGTACTATGTCATCGCACCGGCCGAGGCGTCGTCGAACCTGGCCCGCTATGACGGCGTCCGTTATGGCCACCGCGCGAAACTAAGCAAGGGCGACGGCATCACCCAGCTGTACGAGAACACCCGCGCCCAGGGCTTTGGCCCCGAGGTTCAGCGCCGGATCATGATCGGCACCTATGTGCTGTCGGCGGGCTTTTACGACGCGTATTACAACCGCGCCCGCAAGGTGCGTGCGCTGATCAAGCGCGACTTCGACCAGGCCTTTGCGGCGGGCATCGATTCGATCCTGGCGCCCACCACGCCATCCGCCGCCTTGCCGCTCGGCTCGGGCGACAAGAACGATCCGGTCCAGAACTACCTGATCGACGTGTTCACGGTGACGCTGAACCTGGCGGGTCTGCCCGGTATCGCGGTCCCGGTCGGACAGGACGCGCAGGGGCTGCCCTTGGGCCTGCAGCTGATCGGCCGCCCCTTCGAGGAGGGCGATCTGCTGAACCAGGCGCAGGTTCTGGAACGCGCTGCGGGATTTGTGGCAAAGCCGGATCGCTGGTGGTAACGTCCGGCGAAACGGACAAGGGGGGCGCCATGCGCGGCTGGTGGATGATCGGGGTGCTGGCGCTGGCCGGATGCGGGGAGCACCGGGGCTGGAACCCGAACTATCAGTTCGAGGCCGACCGCTATGGCCAGTACCGCACCGCGCGAGAGGCGGCCTTGGTCACGGGCGCCACCCCGGCGGCGACGATTCCTATCGCGCTGCCGGTCCAGGCCCCCACCGGCGCGCAGATCGCCGGGTCCGACCCGGTGCCGATCCCGGCCACCAAGGGCCTGCGCATCCGCCGCCCCGCGCCATAGGGCGCAGGTGACCGACTTTCCCAGCCCGAATCACGGCGACCGCCGCGGGCAGGTGCCATCGCTGATCGTGATCCACTATACCGGCATGGCCGATGCCGCCTTGGCCCGCGCCCGCCTGTGCGACGCCGCGGCCGAGGTCAGCGCCCATTGGCTGATCGCCGAAGACGGCACGACCGAACCGCTGGTCTGCGAGACCCGCCGCGCCTGGCATGCCGGCGCGGGCGCGTGGCAGGGCCTGGACGACCTGAACAGTCGGTCCATCGGGATCGAACTGGCCAATCCGGGCGACCGCCCCTATCCCGCGCCGCAGATGGCCGCGCTGCGCCGCCTGCTGCGGGACATCATGGACCGCTGGTCCATCGGGCCCGCCGCGGTCATCGCCCATTCCGACCTGGCGCCCGGGCGCAAGATCGACCCCGGCCCGCGCTTTGACTGGGAGGGCTTGGCGGCCGAGGGGCTGGCGACCTTTGCCCGTCCCGCGCCCACCGACCCGGACCCCGCGCTGGCCGGGGGCCTGTCGGCCCTGGGCTATCCAGACGTCCCCGCGCGTCTGGACGCGTTCCGGCTGCGCCACCGTCCCTGGGCCACGGGCCCCGAGACCGCCGACGACCGCCGCACTGTCGCGCGCCTTCTTCGCAACCCCGCCCCTTGACGCCCCCGGCGCCGCGTCCCATACGGGCGACGCGCGGAGGGCTGGATGACCGCGGCAGGCTTGCCTGTCGAGGAAAGTCCGGACTCCATGAGGCAATGGTGCCGGGTAACGCCCGGCGGGGGCAACCCCAGGGACAGCGCCACAGAGAACAGACCGCCCATGTCCGCATGGGTAAGGGTGAAACGGTGGGGTAAGAGCCCACCGGGGGGCTGGCAACAGCGCCCGCATGGCAAGCCCCACCAGGAGCAATGCCGAATAGGGATCGCGCGCGGAGCAATCCGCAGGGCCGCCTTGCCCCAGCAGATCCGGGTAGGCAGCTAGATCCGTCCGGTAACGGACGGACCAGAGGAATGGTCATCCAGCCGCGCAAGCGGTGGACAAAATCCGGCTTACAGGCCCTCCGCGCAACTCAGGCCTTCTTGCCGCTCTTGCCCCGCGCCTCGGTCGCGGTGGCGATCGCCTTGGCGGATTCGCCCTGCATCTTCTGGGTAAAGGCGACCATCTGCGCGGCATAGGTCTCGGCCCAATCGGCGAATGCGTTGCCTCCCGATCCGCCCGTGGCGGACATGGCCTTGCTGCGCATCTCCTCTCCCTGCTTCTGCATCGTGGCGAACTGGTCCTCCCAGGCCTTCTGCATCTGCTGCCACTGGACCTGCATGGCCTCGCTGGCGCCTTCCATCTGGGCCATGACGCGGGCGTTGACCTCCTGCTGCTGCTGCATGGCTTGGGTCTGCCACTGGCGGGCCTGCTCCATCGCCTCCTCCTGGCCCTTGGCCATCGCGGCCTGCCATTCGGTCAGGCGTTCCTGGAACTGGCGGGCATTGTCGGTCAGCGTCTTCAGCATGTCGGGCAGTATCATCACGGCTCCTCCCAAAGCGATGGGGCCATGAGAAAGGCCCCCGGATGCAAGCCTGCGTCCGGGGGCCGTGTTTGTCAAACGCGGGGCGCGTCAATCCGCGGTCTGGACCGGGCTGTCCGCGGGCAGGCCCTGCTGCCGTTCGATCTCGCGCCAGCGGGCGACGGCGGCGTTGTGTTCGTCCAGCGTGCGGCTGAACGCATGCCCGCCGGTGCCGTCGGCGACGAAGTACAGATAGTCCGTCTCGTCGGGGTTCAGCGCCGCGCGGATCGCGGCCCGGCCCGGATTGGCGATGGGCGTCGGCGGCAGCCCGTCGATCCGATAGGTGTTGAAGGGCGTCGTCGTGTCCAGTTCCGACCGGCGCAATCCGCGGTCCAGGATGCCCTGCCCGTTCGTCACGCCATAGATCACCGTCGGGTCGGTCTGCAGGCGCATCCCCTGACGCAGGCGGTTCACGAAGACGCTGGCGACCTGCGGGCGTTCGTCCGCCTGCCCCGTCTCCTTCTCCACGATCGAGGCCATGATCAACGCCTCCTCGGGCGTGTCATAGGGCATGCCGAACGGGCGCGCCTCCCATTCGGCGGCCAGGATCGCGGCCTGGCGGCTGGCCATCTGGGCCAGGATCGCGTTCCGGTCGCCACCCTTTTCCAGCAGATAGGTGTCGGGGGCCAGGCTGCCCTCGGCCGGGGTCTCCGCCACCTCTCCGGTCAGGAAATCGGCGGCGCGCAGCGCCTCGACCACCTGCCAGCTGGTCACGCCCTCGGCCATGACCATCGACAGGCGCACGTCGGCGCGGTCCTGCGCCTGGACGATCGGCGCGGGGCGTTCGCCCTGCGTCGGGTTCCAGCGGGCCACTTCCTCATACGCGCCGGTCTGCGGGTTGGTGTCGCGCAGCAGGACGGTGTTCTCGCGCACGCCGACACGCACGACAACCTCGGTCCCGCAGGTCGAGGGGCCACCCGCCGTCACCGTCTCGACGATCTGTTCCATGCTGGCCTGCGGCGGCATCAGGAAGCTGCCGAACTTCAGGTCGCGCGCCTTGTCCATGTAATCGGTGCCGGCGCGAAAGATGTAGGCGTTGGAAATCGCCCCCTGCGCCGCCAGCTGGTTGCTGACCGCGTTCAGGCTGGCACCCGGAGAGATCTGGACGCATTGCGCGATGGCGCTTGGTCCCGGCCCGCTGAATTCGCGCTTGGCCCAGGCCACCGCGGCCGCAGCCCCGATCAGCAGCACGATGGCCAGCGTCAGGAAGTTCGAGGCGATATTGCGCCAGATCATCCGGCGACCTTCCCCAGCACCAGGCTGGCATTGGTGCCGCCAAAGCCAAAGCTGTTGGACAGCGCGATGTCGACCTTGCGGCGCACCGCGGCATTCGCGGCCAGGTCCAGCTTGGGCGTCACGGCAGGGTTGTCCAGGTTGATCGTCGGCGGACAGATCTGATCGCGGATCGCCAGCACGCAAAAGATCGCCTCGACCGCGCCGGCCGCACCCAGCAGATGGCCGATGCTGGATTTCGTCGACGACATGACCGCGCCCGATGCGGCGTCGCCCATCAGGCGTTCGACCGCGCCCAGCTCGATCGTGTCGGCCATGGTCGAGGTGCCATGCGCGTTGATGTAATCGATCCGGTCCGGCGTCAGGTTCGCGCTGCGCAGCGCGGCCTCCATCGCGCGGTACCCGCCATCGCCATCCTCGCTTGGCGCGGTGATGTGATAGGCGTCGCCTGACATGCCATAGCCCAGCACCTCGGCGTAAATCTTGGCGCCGCGCGCCTTGGCGTGTTCGTATTCCTCCAGCACGACGACGCCCGCACCCTCGCCCATCACGAACCCGTCGCGGTCGGCGTCATAGGGGCGGCTGGCCGCCTGTGGATCATCGCCCCGCTTGGTCGACAGCGCCTTGCAGGCGTTGAAGCCCGCGATGCCGATCTCGCTGATCGGGCTTTCCGCGCCGCCCGCGATCATCACGTCCGCATCGCCATAGCGGATCATCCGCGACGCATCCCCGATGGCATGGGCGCCGGTCGAACAGGCGGTCACGACCGCATGGTTCGGCCCCTTGAACCCGTACCGGATCGACACCTGGCCCGAGATCAGGTTGATCAGCGCGCCCGGAATGAAGAACGGCGACACCCGCTTGGGCCCACGTTCCTTGATCAGCACCGCTGTCTCCGCGATCGAGGTCAGCCCGCCGATGCCCGACCCGATCATCACGCCCGTGCGCAGGCGGCTTTCCTCATCCTCGGGCATCCAGCCCGCGTCCGTCACCGCTTGATGCGCGGCCGCGACCCCGTACAGGATGAAGTCGTCCACCTTGCGGCGGTCCTTGGGCTCCATCCAGTCATTGGCATTGAAGGTGCCATCGGTGCCATCGCCCAAGGGGATCTCGCAGGCGTATTTCGTCACCACGTCGGACGCGTCGAACCGCGTGATAGGCCCGGCGCCGGATTTCCCGGCCAGCAGACGTTCCCACGTCGCCTCGACCCCCGAGGCCAGCGGCGTGACCATCCCCAACCCGGTGACAACAACCCTGCGCATCCATGTTTCCTTAACTGTTCGCGATTTTCTCCGTGATACACGCGCGCCCCCCCTCACGCAACGCCACGAAACCGCGATGGGCGGGGCATGGCAGCACGCCGCCGGGGGGTCCGGGGGGCTGGCCCCCCGGCACGTCGCGGGACGCAGATCAGCCCAGGCCCGCGGCCCGGAACTGCGCCAGGATGTCAGACTGCGGGCGCGCACCCACATGACCGATCACCTCGGACGCCGCGATGATGCCCATCCGGCCCGCGACCTCCAGCGGATGCCCGGATGCCAGCCCATAGATCAGGCCCGCCGCGAACTGATCGCCCGCCCCGGTCGCGTCCACCGGCACGACGCGCCGCACCGGCACCGTCACCCGCTCTCCGTCGCGGATCAGGATCGCGTCCTCGCCCGACCGGGTGCAGATCACCGTGCCGCAATCGGCGACCGCCAGCCGCAGCGCCTCCTCCAGGTCCTCGACCTGATACAGCGACTGCCATTCGTGGACGTTGCCGATCACGTAATCCATCGGACCCGCGACCAGCTTGCGGAAATCGTCGCGGTGGCGGTCCACGCAGAACGGGTCCGACAGGGCGATCCCCGCCTGCCCGCCCGCCGCGTGACAGCATTCGGCGGCCTTCAGGAACGCGGCCTTGCCCTTGTCCTTGTCGAACAGATAGCCCTCCAGGAACAGCCAGCCCGCGCCGTCGAACACCTCGGGCGCGACCTCCTCGGGCCCCAGCTCGGCCGAGATCCCCAGATAGGTGTTCATCGACCGCTCGCCGTCCGGCGTGACAAAGATGATCGTGCGCGAGCTGGGCAACGCGCCCCCCGCCACCGGCGCATTCACGAACCGCGTGCCCGCGGCCTCGGTCTGGCGCGCATACAGACGCCCGATCTCGTCATCCGCGACGCTGCCGATGAACGCCGTGCGCAGGCCCAGCCCGCCGATGCCCGCCAGCGTGTTCGCCACGCTGCCGCCCGCGACCATGCGCGCCTGGTCACGGCGCGCGGAATGGTCGTCGGCCTGCGCCGCCATCAAGTACTCGGACCGTTCGCGGTCGACCAGCTGCATGATGCCCTTGGTGATGCCAAGGGTGTCCAGCCGCGCTTCCTCGGTCGGTGCGATGATGTCCATCACGCATTGCCGATCCCGACGATATAAGGGGTCATGCGGTCTTCTCCTCATAGGGGCACAGGTCGCGGATCGGGCAGATGCCGCAGCGGGGTTTGCGCGCCTGGCAGACATAGCGCCCGTGCAGGATCAGCCAGTGATGCGCGTGGGTCTGGAACCGGGCGGGAACGTTGTCCTCGATCGCGCGCTCGACCTCGTCGACGTCGCGGCCGGGGGCGATGCGGGTGCGGTTGCCGACGCGAAAGATATGCGTGTCGACCGCCTGCGCCGGGTGGCCAAAGGCACAGGACAGCACCACATTCGCGGTCTTGCGCCCGACGCCCGGCAGGCTGGTCAGGGCGGCGCGGCTGTCGGGAACCTGGCCCGCGTAATCGTCGACCAGGATGCGCGACAGCGCGATGACGTTCTTGGCCTTCTGCCGGAACAGGCCGATGGTACGGATATGCTCGGTCACGCCCTCGACGCCCAGCTCCAGCATCTTTTCGGGCGTGTCGGCCACCGCGAACAACCCGCGCGTCGCGCGGTTCACGCCGACATCCGTCGCCTGCGCCGACAGCGCCACCGCCACGACCAGGGTGAACGGATTCACGAACAGCAGTTCGGTCTCGGGCGCGGGGTTCGCCTCGGACAGCCGCGAAAAGATCGCGACCTGATCGGCAAAGGGCAACGGGGGCGGAATGCGACGCTGGATGGCCATGCCTGCTTTTGACCGCCGCGGCGCCCGTTTGCAAGCGCGCCCCGCCCCGACCCGCCACGGGCGGGTTTCTGCCACGTTTCCAGTGACCTCCACGAAACAGTGACTTTCCTTTGGCGCGGAACTGCGACAGCTTGCCACGCGTTGACGGCAGATCCCGGAATCGGTTCCACCGACCCGCCGGGGCAGCCACGAACGCACCGGGTATGGCACCAAGGCCCGCCCGCGACCCAAGGAAAGGGAGCCCGATGAACCTCCGCAAGACTTCGATCCTGGCCGTTTGTGGCCTGACCCTGCTGGGCGCCTGCGCGCCCGCGATGACCGATACCGGCACCGGCGCCACCGGCCTCAGCCGCACCCAGCAGGGCGCGCTGGCGGGCGCCGCCGTGGGCGCGCTGTATGGCGGCACCCGCGACAGCGACAGCAACAACCAGGGCCGTGACGCCGCACGCGCCGCGATCATCGGTGCCGCCGCAGGTGCGGTCGCCGGCAACATCCTGGACCGCCAGGCGGCGGCGCTGGAACAGTCGATCAGCAACCCGAACGTGCAGATCATCAACCGCGGCAGCTATCTGCAGGTCATCCTGCCCGAGGGCATCCTGTTCGCCACCGGATCGGCCGCCGTGTCGGGCGTGGCGCAGAACGACCTCTATGCCGTCGCGCGCAACCTGAACCAGTACCCGAACAGCCGGGTCGAGGTCGTGGGCCACACCGACAACACCGGCAGCGCCGCCCTGAACCAGGACCTGTCGCAGCGTCGCGCACAATCGGTCGCGGGCATCCTGGCCGCCGCCGGCGTGGCATCGGGCCGTCTGTCGGCGCTTGGCGCCAGCTTCAACCAGCCGATCGCGTCGAACGACACCGCCGCAGGACGCGCCCAGAACCGCCGGGTCGAGATCCTGATCCGTCCCACGCAGTAATCCTGCCGCATCACGACCAGAGGCCGGGCCATCGCCCGGCCTCTTTGCATTGGCGGGGTCCGGTTCTAGGATGTCCTTCCAGAACCCCGGAATCCCGCCATGTCCGACCCCGACAGCCCCTTCCAGCCCATCGACGCCGCCCGCCTGTCCGACGCGGTCGTGGCCCAGATCGAGGCCCTGATCCTGCAGGGCGTGCTGCGCCCCGGCGAACGCCTGCCGGGCGAACGCGATCTGGCCGACCGCATGGGCGTCAGCCGCCCGTCCCTGCGCGAGGCGCTGGCCGCGATGCAGGCCGACGGGTTGCTGGTCACCCGACCCGGCGCGGGCGTGTTCGTGGCCGATGTGCTGGGCAGCGCCTTTTCCCCGGCGCTGGTGCGGCTGATCGCGCGCCATCCGCAGGCCGCCGACGACTATCTGGCGTTTCGGAAGGACTTGGAGGGGCTGGCCGCCGAACGGGCCGCCCTGGCCGCCGGAGAGACGGACCTGGCCGTTCTGGACCGTATCGTGCAGGCCATGCGTCACGCCCATGCCAGCCCCGATCCGCAGATCGAGGCCGCGCTGGACGCCGATTTCCACATGGCCATCGTCGAATCCAGCCACAACCTGATCGCACTGCACCTGATGCGCGCGATGCAGGACCTGCTGCGCCAAGGGATGCTGTTCAACCGCCCCCGGATCTTTGCCAGCCCGGAGCTGCGCGACCGGCTACTGGACCAGCACATCGCCATCAACGACGCCCTGCAGGCGCGCGACGGCCCTCGTGCCCGCGCGGTGCTGGAGGATCACCTGGACCTGGTCGCGCGGACCCTGACCGCGCAGCGGCGCGCCGACGATCATGCGGCCGTGGCGCGACTGCGCCTGCAGAACCGCCGCGCGCCATAGAAAAAGGGCCCCCAAAGGGGCCCTTTCGATCACTGTCCGTCAAGGATCAGTTCAGGCGACGCGCCACGTCTTCGATGGCATCGTCGATCCCGGCCGAACGCTGTCCGGCGCGCACCTGGCCTGCCAGGATCTCTCCGGCGGCGGCGATGGATGCGGCAACGGCACGGTCACGGACCGCACGCACCGCGTCGCTCTCGGCGCTGGCGATCTGGTCCTGGGCCGCCTGCAGGCGACGGTCGATGGAGCGGGCCAGATCCTCGCGCGCCTTGGCGGCTTGGGCTTCGGCCTCGCGCTTGGCATTGGCGACGATCTGGTCGGCCTGCGTCTTGACCTCGCGCGAGCGACGCTCGTAGCTGGCATAGATCTCCTGCGCTTCCTCGCGCAGGCGACGGGCCTCGTCCAGGTCGTTGCGGATGCCTTCGGCGCGCTTGTCCAGCAGGCCGCCGATCAGGCCCGGGACCTTGAAGTAGACCAGCACCCCGATGAAGCCCAGAAAGGACAGCAGCACGATGAAGTCGGTGTTGCGCAGCGAGAAGAAACCGTAATCCCCCGATGCGGCCATGGCGGGTCCGGCGCTGAGCAGGATCAGCGTTGCGATCATGCGGTTCATTGCACGGCCCCTTTCATGCGCCCGTCCAGGGCTGCGGCCACGGTGGCGTCGTCGGCTTGGCCGCCAAAGGTGCGGACCAGCTCGGCGGTGACATCCTGTGCCACCTCGCGTGCGCTGACATCGGCGGATGCGCGGACGTCGCGGATGCGCGCCTCGGATTCGGCTGTGCGGGCAGAGATTTCGGCATCGGCCCTGGCGATCGCCTGGTCCAGCTGCGCCTGGATGTCGGCGCGGTTCCGGGCGACGATGGCCTGTGCCTCGGTGCGGGCATCGGCCAGCGCCTTGTCATAGGCAGCCTCGGCCTCGCGGGCCTTCAGCTTGAATTCTTCGGCGGCCATCAGATCGCCGGTGACGGCACCCTGACGGTCGGACAGAACGGCCGCGATCCGCGGCAGGGCCACGCGCGACAGGACCAGATACAGGACCACCAGCGTGACGACCAGCCAGAAGATCTGGTTGCCGAACGTGGCGATATCCAGCTGCGGCAGGCCCGCAGATTCGGCGGCGTGACCGGCTGCATCGACCCCGTGGGTCGCGGCATCCGCGCCGTGGGTCGCCGCATCGTCGATGACGATCGCGCCCTCAGTGGTTTCGACCGCGGTGGTGGCGGCCTCTTGCAACAGGCTGAACATATCCTACCCCATGGCCTTGGAACGAACGAAGGGGCGGGGGACAGGCCCCCACCCCGCCGCAAGGATGGCCGTGGATCAGACCGCGAACATCAGCAGAAGCGCGACGAGGAACGAGAAGATCCCCAGTGCTTCGGCGAATGCCATGCCGATGAACAGCGTGGCGGTCTGGCCTGCAGCGGCCGACGGGTTGCGCAGGGCGCCGGCCAGGAAGTTGCCGGCAACGTTGCCCACACCCAGAGCAGCCATGCCCATGCCGAATGCGGTCAGGCCGACGCCGATGTACTGGCCCAGTTCTCCGATATTGCCTTCCATGGTATTTCTCCTTGCGGTTGGAAGTTGGTCGATCTTGGTGGATGCGGACCCGGAACGGGACCGCGCAGGGGCTGCGAGGACCGTCGCGTCAGTGCGACGGGTGCAGCGCGTCCTTGAGGTAAACGCAGGTCAGGATGGTGAACACATAGGCCTGGACGATGGCGACAAGCACCTCGAAGGCGTACATCCCGATGACTGCGATAATGGCGATGGGGGCGACGGCGGCGATGGCCGCGAAGCCTGCGAAGACCTTGATGACGGCGTGGCCGGCGATCATGTTGCCCGCAAGACGAATGGACAGCGACAGCGGACGCACGAAGTAGCTGATGACCTCGATCACGGCCAGCACCGGACGCACGGCCAGCGGAGCCGAGCGGACCCAGAACAGGTCCAGGAAGTGCAGGCCGTTCTTGGCGAAGCCGATGATCGTCACGCCGAAGAACACCGCCAGCGCCAATACGCCGGTTACGGCGATATGCGAGGTCGTGGTGAAGGCCAGCGGCAGCAGGCCCAGCAGGTTCGCGAAGACCACGAACATGAACAGCGTCAGGATGTAGGGGAAGTACCGCAGGCCATCCTTGCCGGCGATGTCCTCGATCATCTTGTGGACCAGGCCGTATGCCATCTCGGCGATGGACTGGGCGCGGTTCGGCACGATGGCGCGGCCACGGGTGCCCAGCACCAACAGCGCGATAGATGCCAGCGCGGTCAGCGCCAGCCACAGCGTCACGTTGGTCGGCGTGTACCACGCCACGGGCCCGTTACCGAACAGCGGCGAGACCACGAACTGGTCCATCGGGTGGAATTCAAGGCCGCCGCCAGTTGCTTCCGTCGCCACGATCAGTCCCTTTCGTCACGTTCCGACGGATCGCCGGATTTCCTGTCAAGCTCGGACGCGGTGCGCATCATAGATTTGACGCCAGCCGCAAGGCCGAGGAAGATGAACAGAACCATCAGGAAGGGCTTTGTGCCCATCAGATAGTCCAGTCCGTAACCGACCACGAAACCCAGCCCAAGGCCGGTCACAAGCTCGATCACCATGCGCCAGGCGAGATTCGCCTGTTCGTACTTTCCCATCGGGCCGGGGCCTTCGGGTTTTGGCGTCAGGGCTGCCAGCTTGGCCTCCAGCGCGCGCAGCCGGTCGCATCCGCCGCCCTGTCCGCATCGCCCTGGGGTTTTTCGGCCATCTGTCACGCCCCCGACGTCGTTGGCCGCTGTCTAGGGGCAGACGCCCCCCAAGTCAAGCAACTGGCCCCTGCCCGCAACGCGTTGATCCACATGACATTTTCTGTACGACGGCGATCTTGCATTCCCGGCGCCGCCGCGCCATCATTCAACCGCCCGGTTGACCATCGCCCCCCGCAGAAAGCCCCGCCATGACCCCGCCCACCCCGCCGGACCGGCTGGACCTGATCTTTGCGGCCCTGTCGGACCCGACGCGGCGTCGGGTGTTGTCGATGCTGCTGGAGGATGACATGGCGGTCAGCGACGTCGCCGATCCGTTCCAGGTCAGCCTTGCCGCCATCTCCAAGCATCTGGCGGTGCTTGCAGCCGCCGGCCTGATCCGGCAGGAGAGGCGCGGCCGGATCACCTGGTGCAAGCTTGACCCGGACGGGATGCGGACGGCCTCGGTCTGGATGCAGGGGTTCGGGCAGTTCGACCCGGTGGACCTGGACGATTTCGAACGCTTTCTGGATGTACAGCTGAGGGATGACGATGACCAAGACGCCTGACGTGCTGTGCATCGGCGCGATGCTGTGGGACGTGATCGGCCGCGCGCCGCGCCGCATGGCGCCGGGCGCCGACGTGCCGGGCCGCATCCGCCACCTGCCGGGGGGCGTGGCGCTGAACGTGGCGGTCGCGCTGGCGCGGTGGGGCATGACGCCGTCGGTCCTGTCCGCCGTGGGCCGCGATTCCGAGGGCGAGGGCCTGATCGCCGAGGCGCAGCGCCTTGGCGTGATGACCGAGCACCTGACGCGCGACGCGGGCCTGCCCACCGACTGCTATATGGCGATCGAGGACAGCGAGGGGCTGATCGCCGCCGTGGCCGACGCACTCAGCCTGGAGCTGGCCGGCGCCGCGATCCTGGCGCCGCTGGACGCCCTGCCCGCCTGGACCGGCCCGGTCGTCCTGGACGGGAACCTGACCGAGGAGCTGCTGGCCGCCATCGCCCGCGACCCGCGCCTGATGCGCGCCGACCTGCGCGTGGTGCCCGCCAGCCCCGGCAAGGCCGAACGCCTTGAGCCGCTGATCGCCGCGCGGCGCGGCTGTTTTTATCTGAACCGGCTTGAGGCCGAGATCCTGGCCGGACGCGCCTGCGCCAACGCGGCCTTGGCCGCCGAGGCCGTCGTTGCGCGCGGCGCGGCCCGCGTTCTGGTCACCGACGGCCCGAACCCCGCGGCCGAGGCGATCGCCGGCGGCCCCACCCTGACCCATCAGCCCCCCACCGTCACCGTGGAACGCGTGACCGGGGCGGGCGACTGCTTTCTGGCGGCCCACCTAGCCGCCGAACTCAAGGAAATGCCGCGCGACGCGGCGCTGCGGCAGGCCGTCAGGGCCTCGGCCGCGCATGTCTCCGGAAAGGACGTCCCGTGACCCATACTGCCCCCCTCACCTTCGCCCCCGAGGTTCGCGACGCGCTGGATCGCGGCCTGCCCGTGGTGGCGCTGGAATCGACCATCATCACCCACGGCATGCCCTGGCCCCAGAACCTGGAGATGGCCGAGAAGGTCGAGGCCACCATCCGCGAGGGCGGCGCGGTCCCCGCGACCATCGCCGTCATGGGCGGCCAGATCCATATCGGCCTGACGCCCGAGGCGCTGCGCGCCCTGGCCCAGACCCCGCCCGCCGAGGCCATGAAGCTGAGCCGCGCCGATCTGGCGGTCTGCATCGCGAACGGTCGCACCGGCGCCACCACGGTGGCGGCCACGATGATCTGCGCGCAGCTGGCGGGCATCAAGGTGTTCGCCACCGGCGGCATCGGCGGCGTCCATCGCGGGGCCGAGGACAGTTTCGACATCTCGGCCGACCTGCAGGAGCTGGCGCAGACCGCCGTGACGGTCGTGGCCGCAGGTGCCAAGGCGATCCTGGACCTGCCCAAGACCTGGGAGGTGCTGGAGACCCTGGGCGTGCCGGTCATCGCCTATGGCCAGGACGAGCTGCCGGCCTTCTGGTCGCGCGCCTCGGGCATCAAGGCGCCGCTGCGCATGAACACGCCCCAAGAGATCGCCGCCGCCGCCGCCATGCGCGCGGCCCTGGGCCTGAAGGGCGGCCAGCTGGTCGCGAACCCGATCCCGGAGGCGCCGAGATCCCGCAGGACCAGATCATGCCCGTGATCGAACAGGCCCTGTCCGAGGCCGCGACCCAAGGCATCGCCGCAAAGGCGGTGACGCCCTTCCTGCTGGGCCGCATCTTCGAGCTGACCGAGGGACGGTCGCTGGACAGCAACATCGAACTGGTTCTGAACAACGCCCGCCTGGCCGCGCGGATCGCCGCCGCGATGGCCTAGGGGACGCGCTGCGACGGGAACAGGGCCGCCAGATCAAAGCTGTCGGCCTTGTTCAGCTTGTCCGCGTGATCGGCCAGGAAACTGTCCGCGGCCGATTGCCCGGCCTCTTTCATCGCGGCCAGAAGGCCGGGGCGCGGCATCATCTTGGAGCGCGCCGACAGGTCGGTCATCAGCTTGTCGTCGTCGATCAGGTGGATCAGCACGTTCTTCATCGCGTCCGGGTCCATCTTGCCCTGCGCGAACAGGCGCTTGACGAAATTGATCGCGCGCAGCTGGTTCATCAGGCTGCTGTTGAAGCTGACCTCGTTCACGCGGTCCGATATCTCGACGGGGGTGCGGGGCAGCACCTCGCGCATCAGCGGGTTGATCGCCACGATCAGGATGTCGCGCGGCAGGCTGGGGCGGTACAGCGGGAACAGCGCCGGGTTGCCCGCATAGCCGCCGTCCCAATAGGCCTCGATCCGGCCCGTGTCCGGGTCGTGGATCTCGACCGCACGGAACAGCGTCGGCAGGCAGGCCGAAGCCATCACCGCATCCGCCGTCGCCTGCCCTCCGGTGAACACCTTGATGCGGCCCGTGCGCACGTTCGTCGCCGCGACATACAGGTCGGGCCCGCGATCAACGGTGAAATCGGCCCAAGGCAGATCGCGCAGCAGCGATTCCAGCGGGTTGACGTAGAACGGCCCGTAATCATAGGGGCTGAACAGCCGCGTCAGGTTGTCCATCCAGGCGGCGGGCGACACCATCTCGGTCCAGCGCTGCATGCCGCGGGACATGGGCATCACCGATTGCGTCCAGCGCACCACGCGGTTGTCGCTTTTCGATCCGACCTGCGACCACAGCGCATCCAGGTTCTTGCGCGCGGCGCGCCGCCCCGCCAGACCCTTGCCGGCCGCCAACCCCGCCTTGAGCGCCGCCCCGTTCAGCGCCCCGGCCGATGTCCCACTGATCGCCGAAAATTCCAGCCATTCCTCGTCCAGCAGCCGGTCAAGAACGCCCCAGGTAAAGGCGCCATGCGCGCCGCCGCCCTGCAGGGCCAGGTTGATGCGTTTGGTCTCCAAGGCGCGCGTCCTTTCCATGATGCAGTCGCAGCATCATACAAAGGTCCGAAATCGTGGCAAGTTCCGCGCCGATGCTGCACTGCGGCATCAGGCCCAGGTTTCGGGCCCCTGCGCCATGGCGGCACCATAGCGCGCGCCATGCGCCCATCCGGCGGGCAGCAGCGCATCAATCTGGGCCAACTGATCGCCGGTCAGGGACAGGCCCGCGCCGCGCTCAATCTGGCGCCAGTGGTCCACGCTGCGCGATCCCGGCAGCGCGATGACATGTGGCGCGCGGGACAGCACCCAGGCAATCGCCATGGCCGCAGGGCTTTCGCCCTGATCGCGCGCCCAGTCCGCGAATGCCTGCAACCGCGGCAGGTTGCGCGCCCAGTTGTCCGGGTGAAACCGCGGCATGCCCGCGCGCAGATCGCCCGGCGCAAAGCCTGCCGGGTCGGGCGGCACATCGCCAAACACCCCCCGCCCGACCGGAGAGAACGCCACCAGCGCCGCCCCGTGGCGCGCGCAGGCATCGACCATGCCCAGCTCGACCTGACGCGACCACAGCGAATATTCCGACTGCACGGCGGCCACCGGACCGATGGCACAGGCGCGGTCCAGCGTGGATGGCGCCACTTCGGACAGGCCGATGGCGCCGATCTTGCCCTCCGCCTGCAGGCGCATCAGCGCTCCCATCGCCTCCTCTACGGGACGACCTGCCTGGCGGCGGTGCAGATAGTACAGGTCGATCCGCTCGACCCCCATGCGGCGCAGCGACCGGTCCAGCGCGGCGCGCAGATAGGCGGGCGAATTGTCAAAGGGGTGGTCCGGGTCGCGGGTGATGCCCGCCTTGCTGGCGATGGTCACGCGACCCCTGTGGCGCGCCAGAACCGGGGCCAGCATCTCCTCGGCCCCGCCCGCGCCATAGACGTCGGACGTGTCGATATGATCGATCCCCATCTCGACGCAGGCGTCGATCACGCGCTGGCTGTCGGCCGCATCCGCCGCGCCATAGGTGCCCTGAAAGTTCATCGTCCCCAGGGCCACGGACCCCACCAGGGGACCGCCCTGCCCCAACTGGCGACGCGGGATCACTCGGCGTTGGCCTCGGCGCGGCTTTTTCCGGCGACGTCCAGCGCCAGCGTCGCGGCCATGAAGCGGTCCAGATCGCCGTCCAGCACGCCTTGGGTGTCGCTGGTCTCCTCGCTGGTGCGTAGATCCTTGACCATCTGATAGGGGTGCAGGACATAGCTGCGGATCTGGTTGCCCCAGCCCGCATCGCCCTTGGCGGCGTGCTGGGCGTTCACCTCCGCGTTGCGGCGGTCCAGCTCCATCTGGTACAGGCGCGCCTTCAGCGCGGCCATGGCGTTGGCGCGGTTCTGGTGCTGGGACTTTTCCGACGACGTGACGACGATGTTGGTCGGCAGGTGGGTGATCCGCACGGCCGAATCCGTGGTGTTGACGTGCTGCCCGCCCGCGCCCGACGACCGATAGGTGTCGATGCGGATGTCGCGGTCTGGGATGTCGATCTCGATGTTGTCGTCGACCACCGGATAGACCCAGACGCTGCTGAACGACGTGTGCCGCCGCGCAGCGCTGTCATAGGGGCTGATGCGGACCAGCCGGTGCACGCCCGATTCCGATTTCAGCCAGCCATAGGCGTTGTGCCCGGTGATCTTGTATCCCGCGCTGCGGATGCCGGTCTCCTCGCCCTGCGTCTCTGACAGCAGCTCGACCTCGTATCCCTTCTTCTCGGCCCAACGCACGTACATGCGCGCCAGCATCGACGCCCAGTCGCAGCTTTCGGTGCCGCCCGCGCCCGCGTTGATCTCCAGGAAGGTGTCGTTCGCGTCGGCCTCACCGTTCAGCAGGGCCTCCAGCTCCTTCTGGGCGGCCATCTTGGCCAGCGCCTTGAGGTTGCCCTCGGCCTCGGTCACCAGCTCGGCGTCGCCCTCCTCCTCGGCCAGCTCGACCATCTCGGCATTGGCCGACAGGTCGCCCTCGATCCGGCGATAGGTCTCGATGGCGTCCGACAGGGACTGACGCTCGCGCATCAGCTTCTGCGCGCGGGCGGGGTCAGACCACAGGTCGCCATCCTCGATCATGGCGTTCATCTCTTCCAGGCGATGCGGCGCGGTGGTCCAGTCCAGGCGCTGGCCCAGCAGGGTCAGGGAACGGCGGATGGCCTCGATGTTGGACTGCGTCTCGGCGCGCATGGGCGGATTCCTTCGGTCAGGCGTCAGGTCCGGGGTGATACCGCGAAGGCCGACCTTGGGCAAGACCGGCGCAACGGCGCGACACGACCCCCGCGCGATGCGCGCAACGGTTTAGGACGCCCCATCGTCACAGCGGAGGGCGGGGGGTGCGGGGGGCAGCAGGCCCCCCGCCGTCGCGGGACGCAACGAACCGTCCGGCCTCAGTACAGCCCGCCCGAAGACATGGTGCCGAAATCGGTCCGCCCCGGAATGACCCGCCGTTCCCCGGTCGAGGTCGTGATCGACTGCCCGCCGCCGCTCGCCCCGGCCTCCCACGGCAAAATCACCACCTCGTCGCCAAAGCCGGACACGACATAAGGCGCCAGCCAGTCGGGATCGGTACCGTCGCGGAAATACTCGGCGATCACGTTCGGGCCGCTGGCAGTGTCGGGCAGGCGCTGGCCGGTCACGCGGTCGATCTTGACCCAATAGCCGCCGGGCGGAACGGTGAACTCGGTCCCGCCATACTCGGCCACGGCCTCGCGCATGAAGGCGTTGAAGACCGGAACGCACAGCGTGCCGCCAAAGGCACGCTCGCCCAGGGACCGCGGCTGGTCATAGCCCAGATAGCAGCCCGCCACGATGTTGCTGGAATAGCCGATGAACCACACGTCCTTGGCGTCGTTGGTCGTGCCGGTCTTGCCCGCGATCGGCACGGGCAGATCGACGCCCGACGCGGACCCGCGCTCGACCGCGCCTTCCAGCATCGAGGTCAGCTGATAGGCCGTCACCGCATCCATCACCCGCTCTCGGTTGCTGTCGATCACCGGCGCCTGACCGGCGGGCATGGCCTGCATGGCGCAGGTCTCGCAGACGCGCTGGTCGTGGCGATAGACGGTGCGCCCACGGCGGTCCTGCACGCGGTCGACCAGCGTGGGCTCCACGCGTTCGCCGCCATTGGCGAACATCGCATAGGCGGCGACCATCTTGAACAGCGTCGTCTCCTGCGCGCCAAGCGCGTTGGCCAGGAACGGCGACAGCGCGTCATAGACGCCGAAATCCTCGGCATAGCGGGCCACCTGCTCCATGCCGATGTCGTCGGCGATGCGGATGGTCATCAGGTTGCGGGACTGTTCGATCCCGGTGCGCAACGGCGTCGGTCCGTAATGGCGCCCTGACGAGTTCTGCGGCTCCCACAGGCCCTGGGGCGTGTTGATGCGGATCGGCTCGTCCACGACGATGGTCGCGGGGGTATAGTTGTTGTCCAGCGCCGCCGCATAGACGAAGGGCTTGAACGCCGACCCCGGCTGGCGCTGCGCCTGCGTCGCCCGGTTGAACACGCTGCTTTCGTAGGAAAACCCACCCTGCATCGCCAGCACGCGGCCGGTGTTCACGTCCATCGCCATGAAGCCGCCCTGAACCTCGGGCACCTGACGCAGGCTCCAGCGCGTGAAATCGGCGCCGTCCATCATCGCGCGGACCAGCACCACGTCGCCCACCCGCACCAGATCGCCCGCCACCTGCGCGCGGTCGCCCAGGGTGCCCGTGTCGCGGTCCAGGGGCCGCGCCCATTGTACGTCGGACGCAGGCACCCAGTGGCCGTCGCCGTCCTCCTCGATCCCCTCGATGCCGATGCGGGCATCCGACGCGCCAACCTCCAGCACCACCGCCGGGTGCCAGCCAGGAATGTCGCGCGGCAGGCGCAGGTCCCACAGCGCGCCGCGCCAGCTGGCCTCGTCGGTCAGCAGCCCGGCGTCGATCACCTCTCCGGTGCCGCGCCAGACGCCGCGGTTGCGGTCGTAATCCTCAAGCGCTGTCTGCAACGCGCTGGCCGCCTCCGACTGCAGGTCGGGATCGACGGTCGCGCGGATGGTCAGGCCACCGCCAAAGAACTCCTCCTGGCCGAATTCCAGGCTCAGCTGGCGGCGGATCTCGTCGGTGAAATAGTCGCGCGGCGGCAGCGCGCGGCGGAACGACGGATAGTCGCCGTTCTGCACCGACCGCAGCGGCAGCATGGCCTCGGCCTCATAGGTGGCCTCGTCGATGAACCCGTTCTGCCACATCTCGCGCAGGACATAGTTGCGCCGCTCGGTCACGCGCTCCTTGGCGGTAACGGGGTGATAGCGGCCGGGCGCCTGCGGCATGGCGGCCAGCATCGCGGCCTCGTGCGGGGCCAGTTCGGTCAGCGACTTGTTGAAATAGGTCTGCGAGGCCGCCGCGATGCCAAAGCTGTTCTGGCCCAGGAAGATCTCGTTCAGGTACAGCTCCAAGATCTGATCCTTGGACAGGCTGCGTTCCAGCCGCGCGGCCAGGATCAGCTCCTTGACCTTGCGTTCGACGCTGCGGTCGCTGGACAGAAGAAAGTTCTTCATCACCTGCTGGGTGATGGTGGACGCCCCGCGCACGCTGGACCCGCCCGTGGCCGCCGCCTCGAAGGCCGCCGACAGGATGCCCCGGATGTCATATCCCGGATGGCTGTAGAAGTTCTTGTCCTCGGCGCTGATGAAGGCCTGCTTGATCAGGTCTGGCACCTCGTCGATGGGCACGAAGATGCGGCGTTCCTCGGCGAATTCGTCGATCAGCTGGCCTTCGGCGGAATAGATGCGGCTGATCGTCTTGGGCGAATACTGGGCCAGCGTCTCGTGGCTGGGCAGGTCGCGCGAATAGATCCAGAAAATGCCGCCGATGGTCAGCGCCGCAAAGAACACCCCCGTGACCACCCAGGAAAAGATCGCACCGAAGAAAGACAGGATGGGTCGCAGCACGGGGTCAGCCTTTGTCGGGGTTTCGCCGCGTCTATAGCGACCACCGGCCCCCCGGTCAAAGCAACACTGGGTGTATCAGTGACGAAGCAGGCCCGCGCGCGCCTGTTCGTCGCGCCACCAGCCGGTCGTGGCCTCGGCGACCGCCTCGACCATGCGGGCGCGCCAGTCGGGATCGGTCAGGTTCGCCAGATCAGTCTGGTCCGAGATGAACCCCAGCTCCAGCAGGACGGAGGCGATGTCCGGCGATTTCAGCACCGAAAACGCCGCCCCCTGCACCGGGCGCCGTGCAGCCCGATCCCGCGCAGCGCCATGCGCGATGTCAGCAGCCGGGCAAAGGCCTCGGACCGGGGCTGGGTGTCGGTGCGGGCGAAATCCATCAGCACGGTCGCCAGCGCATCGTCGTGGCCGCGCAGGTCCATCCCCGCCAGCAGGTCGTCGCGCTGGTGCCGCATCGTCAGCTGCTGGGCCGCCCGCGTGTCGGACGAACTGTTCCAGACATAGACCGTGGCCCCCGCCGCCTGCCCCTGCGGCAGCGCGTCGGCATGCAGCGACAGCAGCAGATGCGACCCGGATTGCCGGGCGGCGGTCATCCGGTCCTCCAGCTTGACATAGACGTCGCTGTCGCGGGTCATCGTCACCGTCACGCCCCGCGCCTGCAGGGCCGTGCGCAGCTCCTGCGCGAATGTCAGGACCAGTTCGGCCTCGGTATCGGACCCCGCCTGCGCGCCGGGATCAAAGCCGCCGTGACCGGGGTCCAGCGTCACCGTCAGCCCCGGCGCAGTCGGCGGCGGCGGCAGTTCGGCCGGATCGGGCAGGTTGCGCAGCGCGGCCGCGGCCGACGGGCGGGGGGCGAAATCCTCGATCGCGACGGGGTTCAGGGTGATGCGCAGCCGCGCCTCGGCGCCCTGGGTGCGCATCCCCGCCTGCGCCACGCGATAGGGGCCGGGCAGCTCGATCACCAGCCGCGACCAGCCGTGCCGAAAACTGCCCCACCGGATCGCGGGCGCCAGGTCCTGTCCGAACAGGTCGGCGGGATTGCGGCCCGCCAGATCGACGCCCTTCAGGTCCACGACCAGCCGCGCGGGTTCCCCCACCAGAAAGGCCCGCCATTGCACGGGACGATCCAGCGCCAGCGACAGGTCCAGCGGCTGCGGGCCGAACGCGCGGTGCCACCAGCCCTGCGGCGCCTGCGTCAGGGCCGATCCGCCCAGAATCAGCCGTGCCGGGTCCTGGGCGTGAACCGGACCCGCCAGCAGCAGCAGGATCAGCAGCAAAAGCCTCATCTGGCCGCCATGAAGGCCGTCAGGCGGGCCAGGCCCTCGGCGATGTCCGCCGTCGCGCGGGCATAGGAAAACCGCAGCGTGCGCGACCCGCGATCGGGGTCGAAATCCAGACCCGGCGTGACCGCGACGCCCGCCTTGTCCAGGATCTCGGCGGCAAAGGCCACGGAATCGTCGGTCAGGTGCGACACGTCGGCATAGATGTAGAACGCCCCCTCGGGCGGTGCGATGCGGTCGAACCCTGCGCGCGGCAGGCCCTCCAGCATCAGGCGGCGGTTCTCGGCATAGACGGTACGGTTGGCCTCGGCCTCGGGGATGCAATCCAGTGCGGCCAGTGCCGCGACCTGGCTGGCATGGGGCGGACAGATGAACAGGTTCTGCGCGAGCCGTTCCACCGTGCGGACCATGTCCGGGGGCACGACCATCCAGCCGACCCGCCATCCGGTCATGGAAAAGTATTTGCTGAAAGAGTTTACGACCAGAACCTCATCCGTCACCTCAAGTGCGGAATGACAGCGGTCGGCATAGGACAACCCGTGATAGATCTCGTCCGATATCACCGCCATGCCCCGCGCGGATGCCGCCTGCGTCAGCGCCGACAACTCCGGCACGGTCAGCACCGTCCCCGACGGATTGCCGGGCGACGCCAGGATCAGGCCCTGCACGTCGTCGGGCAGATCCTGCGGGCGCGGCTGATAGCGATCCTCGGGGCGCGTCGGGATACCGACCGGGGTCAGCGACATCGCGCGCAGGATCTGGCGATAGCTGGGATAGCCGGGATAGCCCATCGCCACCCGGTCCCCGGCGTCGAACAGCGCCGAAAACGCCAGGATGAACGCGCCGCTGCTGCCCGGCGTCACGACGACCCGCGCGGGGTCCAGATCGACCCCGTACCAGCGGCGGTACAGATCCGCGATTCCCTGCCGCAGCGCCGGCAGGCCCAGGGCCACGGTATAGCCAAGCGGCTGTTCCAGCGCCTGCGCCAGCGCCTGTCGTGCGCCGAGGGGGGCGGGAGTGCCGGGCTGGCCGACCTCCATGTGGATGATGTGGCGGCCCGCGGCTTCGGCCCGGGCGGCCGCCTCCATCACGTCCATCACGATGAACGGGTCAACCTGTCCGCGCAGGGAGTGTCGCATTGGCTCGGCCTCATTTTTGATCCGTGATAGCGCGGGACGGCGTCACGCTCCAGCCTTTAGGCACAGGTGATCCGTCACGCAGCCGTGTCGGGGGCGTTCTTGCCATCGCAGGCGCGTCGGTCCAAGCTGTGACCCACACCAGACCAAGGGATGCCCATGACACGCCTGACCGCCGCCTTTTTCCTGGGGACCAGCCTGGCCCTGTCCGCGCCCGCGATGGCCTTCGACATCTCGGCCATGACCGACGATGAAAAGGCCGCCTTCGGCGAGGCCGTGCGCGGGTATCTGATGGAAAATCCGCAGGTTCTGATCGAATCGATCAACGTGCTGGAAAGCCAGCAGGCCCAGGATGCCGCACAGACCGACCTGCAGCTGGTGCAGGCCAACAGCGACGCGCTGTTCGCCGACGGCCACAGCTGGATCGGCGGCAACCCCGAAGGCGATCTGACCATGGTCGAGTTCATCGACTATCGCTGCGGCGTCTGTCGCCAGTTCAACGCCGAGGTCTTCGACGCCGTCGAGGAAGATGGCAACATCCGTCTGATCCTGAAGGAATTTCCTATTCTTGGCGAAGAAAGCGTGCTGTCCAGCCGCTTTGCGATTTCGGTCCACCAGATCGCCGGGGACGAGGCCTATCTGAAGGCGCATGACGCACTGATGGCGCTGCGCGCGCCCGCCACCCCAGAATCCCTGCGCGGCGTGGCCGAGGAGATCGGCGTCGATGCGGATGCGATCATGGCGCATATGGACACCGACGCGGTGAACATGGTGCTGCAGAAGAACCAGGACTTGGGACAGACGATGGCGATCCAGGGGACGCCGACCTTCGTGATCGGCGACCAGATGCTGCGCGGCGTCCCGCGGGCGGGCGTGGCCGAAACCATCGCCCAGATCCGCGAAACCATGTGATCAATCGGCGCTGCTGCGGGAATAGACATCCTCGTACCGGATGATGTCGTCCTCTCCCAGATAGCTGCCGGTCTGCACCTCGATCAGGACCATCGGCACCTTGCCGGGGTTCTCCATCCGGTGGACGGCGCCCAAGGGGACATAGATCGACTGGTTCTCGGTCACCAGTGTCACGCTGTCGTCGACGGTGACGCGCGCGGTGCCCGACACCACGATCCAATGTTCCGACCGATGAACATGGCTTTGCAGCGACAAAGCCGCGCCTGGTTTCACCACGATGCGCTTGACCTGGAAGCGGTCGGCCAAGGCCAGCGTCTCGAACCAGCCCCAGGGGCGATGGTCGCGGGGAAACGCCTCGGCCTGCTTGGCGCGCTTGGCCTTCAGCGCGGACACGGCCAGCCGCACGTCCTGCGCGCGGCTGCGGTCGGCCACAAGAACCGCGTCCGACGTCGCCACGACCATCACGTCGCGAAGCCCGATGCCCACGACCTT
Source organism: Paracoccus sp. PAMC 22219 (assembly GCF_000787695.1). GTDB lineage: Bacteria > Pseudomonadota > Alphaproteobacteria > Rhodobacterales > Rhodobacteraceae > Paracoccus. The sequence goes on from NZ_BBPH01000001.1 coordinate 115,689, forward strand.
GAGATCGTCGCTGTCCGACCGCAGCAGCACGTCATGGCAATCGATCGCGGTCGAATTGGCATCCGTGACCACCCCGTGATCAGAGGGCGCATGGTCAAGCGCCTCGCGCCAGACGGCGTCCCAGCCCCCCAGATCCGACCAGCGGCCGGAAAACCGCACCACCGTCAGGTTGTCGGCCTTTTCCATGACCGCATAGTCGATCGACTGATCCTCGACCCCCGCCCAGCGCCTTGGCCAGGCGCAGGAAACCCAGGTCCAGATGCGCTTGGTCCAGCGCCTGCTGGACCGGCTCAAGGTATGCGGGGGCATGGGCGAGGAACGCCTCGATCATGGTGCGCGCGCTGAACAGGAAGATGCCGGCGTTCCACAGATAGTTGCCCGCGGCCAGCATCTGGCCCGCACGGTCGGCATCGGGCTTTTCCACGAACCGCGCCAGGGGCTGCGGCCCCTCTCCGGCACCGGCCAGTTCCAGATAGCCATATCCCGTTTCAGGCCGGTCGGGGGTGATGCCGAAGGTCACGATGCGCCCCTGCACCGCTGCCTGCGCGCCTTGGGCCACGGTGGCGGCAAAGGCCTCCGCATCGGGGATCACGTGGTCGGACGGCGCCACCAGCACCAGCCCGTCGGGATTATCCGCGGCAACCATCAGCGCCGCCGCCAGGATCGCGGGCGCGGTGTTGCGGCCCATGGGTTCGATCACAATGCGACCGGCCGCGATGCCCGCCTGTTCCAGCTGTTCGGCCACGATGAAGCGGAAATCGGAATTGGTCATCACCACCGGCGCCGCGAATCCCGGCCCCGACAGCCGCCGGGCCGAGGCCTGGAACAGCGTCTCGTCCCCGGTCAGGGCGGCGAACTGCTTGGGAAAGCTTTTCCGGGACACGGGCCATAGCCGCGTGCCCGAACCGCCCGCCATCAGCACCGGTGTAATCATCGTCATCGCAAACCCCTTGGGCGAACCCCGCCCTGTCATCATTCCTGCCGGTTGCATCCGGCCCTCACCGCAGTCAAGGGCCAAGCGCCGCCAGCGTCAAGTCGCACCCCCGATATCGCCGCAAAGACCCCGCCCGCACGGGCACGGGGGGGCAGTCTTCGCGCGTCTTTGCGCGCTTGCTGCTGCGACGGGCCGTTCCGGCCGCCAAGGGCCGGGCCTGTCGATGGGGAAACGGCGCATGGGGTCGCCTTATTCCCCACCCATGCTCAACTGCAGCCGCTGGTGCCGCCGCAGGTGTTGCATTTCATGCAGGTGCCGTTGCGCACCAGCGTATAGTTGCCGCATTCGCCGCAGGGATCGCCCTCGTATCCCTGCATCCGGGCCTTGGCGCGCAGGTCCATCCCGGTGGCCATGCCGGTCGTGACGGCGGCCACCGACACGCCCGCCTGCAGCGCCATCAGGTCCTGCGGCATCCGCTTGCGCAGGTAACCCGCGCTGCTGATCTGCTTCAGCATGGTCAGCGACTTCAGCTCGGACGGCTGACTGGGCCGCCCCTCGTCCTCGCCGCCGCCCAGGTCGTCAAAGCTGGCGCCCGTGGGCACGACATGGGCCAGGTCGGTGCGGTCCAGATAGCTGACGGCCAGTTCGCGGAACACATAGTCCAGGATCGAGGTCGCGTTCTTGATGCTGTCATTCCCCTGCACCATCCCCGCCGGTTCGAACCGGGTAAAGGTGAAGGCGTCCACGAACTCCTCCAGCGGCACGCCGTATTGCAGGCCCACCGACACGGCGATGGCGAAATTGTTCATCATCGCCCGGAAGCCCGCGCCTTCCTTGTGCATGTCGATGAAGATCTCGCCCAGCTTGCCGTCGTCATATTCGCCGGTGCGCAGATAGACCTTGTGCCCGCCGACGATGGCCTTCTGGGTGTACCCCTTGCGGCGCTGCGGCAGCTTTTCGCGGTTCGACCGCACGATCTCCTTGACGATGACGCGCTCGACGATCCGCTCGGCCAGGACGCGGGCCTTGTCGTGGGTGGACCCGTGGGCCAGGACCTCCTCGGCCTCCTCGTCGTCGTCGATCAGCGCGCTGGCCAGCGGCTGGCTCAGCTTGGACCCGTCGCGATAGAGGGCGTTGGCCTTGATCCCCAGGCTGTGCGACAGCTCGTACGCCGCCAGCGTGTCGGCGATGGTCGCGCTGGAGGGCATGTTGATCGTCTTGCTGATCGCCCCCGAGATGAAGCTTTGCGCCGCCGCCATCATGTGGATGTGGCTTTCCACCGACAGATAGCGCGTCCCGGTCTTGCCGCAGGCATTCGCGCAGTCGAACACCGACAGGTGTTCGGCCTTCAGATGCGGCGCGCCTTCCAGCGTCATCGTCCCGCAGACATGGTCGTTGGCCGCGTCGATCTGCGCCTTGCTGAAGCCCAGGTGGCGCAGCAGGTCAAAGGTCGGGTCCGACAGCTTGTCCGCCGGGATGCCCAGAGTGCCGCGGCAGAAATCCTCTCCCAACGTCCACTGGTTGAAGACAAAGCGGATGTCGAAGGCCGACGGCAGCGCGCCTTCGACCTTGGCGATCTCGGTGGCGCCAAAGCCGTGACCGGCAAGCGACGCATGGTTGATGCCGGGGCAGTTGCCCAAGGTGGCGTGGCCCACGGCGTGGCCCACGATCTCCTCGATCTGGGCGGGGCGATAGCCCAGCTTTTCCAGCGCCGCGGGGACCGACTGGTTGATGATCTTGAAATAGCCGCCGCCCGCCAGCTTCTTGAACTTGACCAGCGCGAAATCCGGCTCGATGCCCGTGGTGTCGCAATCCATGACCAGGCCGATCGTGCCGGTGGGCGCGATGACCGTGGTCTGGGCGTTACGGAAGCCATGCGCCTGACCCAAAGCCAGCGCCTCGTCCCAAGCCGCGCGGGCCAGGTCGACCAAGGCGGCGTCGGGACAGTTCGCGGCGTCCAGCGCCACGGGGGCGACGTTCACGCCCTCGCACGCCGTGCCATGCGCGGCGGCACGGTGGTTGCGGATGACGCGCAGCATGTGGCCGGCGTTGCGGGCATAGCCGGGGAAGGCGCCCAGTTCGGCGGCCATCAGCGCGCTGGTCGCATAGGCGGTGCCGGTCATGATCGCCGACAGCGCCCCGCAGATCGCGCGGCCCTGATCGCTGTCATAGCCCAGACCCATGTTCATCAGCAGACCGCCGATATTGGCGTATCCCAGCCCAAGCGTGCGGAAATCATAGCTGCGCTGCGCGATTTCCTTGGACGGGAACTGCGCCATCAGCACGCTGATCTCCAGCGTGACGGTCCACAACCGGCTGGCATGGACATAGGCGTCGGCATCGAACCGTCCGTCGGTCCAGAAGGTCAGCAGGTTCATGGACGCCAGGTTGCAGGCGGTGTCGTCCAGGAACATGTATTCGCTGCACGGGTTCGACCCCCGGATCGCCCCGTCCTCGGGGCAGGTGTGCCAGGCGTTGACCGTGTCGTGGAACTGGATGCCCGGATCGGCGCAGGCCCAGGCCGCGTGGCCGATCTGGTCCCACAGATCGCGCGCCGACACGGTCTTGGCGACCTTGCCGTCGGTGCGGCGGATCAGCTCCCACGGGGCATCCTCGCGCACGGCGCGCAGGAAGGCGTCCGTCACCCGGACCGAGTTGTTCGAGTTCTGGCCCGACACCGACACATAGGCCTCGGAATCCCAGTCCGTGTCATAGGTCGGGAATCCGATGCTGTCGAAGCCCTGCCGCGCATATTGCAGCACGCGGTTCACATAGGTTTCGGGGATCATCGCCCGCTTGGCGCTGCGGATCGCGGCCTTCAGCGCGTCGTTCCGGGCCGGATCGGCCTCTCCACCACCGTTGCGGATCGCGGCAAAGATGCCGTTCAGCTCGCGTTCGTGCAGCTTGGACCCGGCCACCAGGGACGCGACCTTCTGCTCCTCGATCACCTTCCAGTTCACGAAGGCTTCGATGTCGGGATGGTCCATGTCGCAGATGACCATCTTGGCCGCGCGGCGCGTGGTGCCGCCCGACTTGATCGCGCCCGCAGCCCGGTCGCCGATCTTCAGGAACCCCATCAGGCCCGACGACTTGCCGCCGCCGGACAGCTTTTCCCCCTCGCCGCGCAGCGACGAGAAGTTGGTGCCGGTGCCGCTGCCATACTTGAACAGGCGCGCCTCGCGGACCCACAGGTCCATGATGCCGCCCTCGTTCACCAGATCGTCGCTGACCGACTGGATGAAGCAGGCATGCGGCTGCGGATGCTCATAGGCGCTGGTCGATGCGGTCAGCTTGCCGGTCTTGTGGTCGACATAGAAATGCCCCTGCCCCGGCCCGTCGATGCCATAGGCCCAGTGCAGGCCGGTGTTGAACCATTGCGGGCTGTTCGGCGCGGCCATCTGGCGGGCCAGCATGTGGCGCATCTCTTCCAGATAGGCGCGGGCATCGGCCTCGGTGGTGAAATAGCCGCCCTTCCAGCCCCAATAGGTCCAGGCCCCGGCCAGGCGGTCAAAGACCTGACGGGCGCTGGTCTCTCCGCCGAAGCGCGCGTCCTCGGGCAGATCGGCCATCGCGGCGTGGTCGGGAACGTGGCGCCACAGGAACTCGGGCACGCCCTTTTCGCGGACGGGCTTCAGGCGCGCGGGGACGCCGGCACGGCGAAAGTATTTCTGGGCGATGACGTCGCTGGCGACCTGGCTCCAGCCCTGGGGCACCTCGACCGCATCGTTGCGAAAGACCACCGTGCCGTCCGGATTGCGGATCTCGCTGAGGGTGGTGGTGAACGCGATGCCGCCATAGGCCCCGCCGGTGTCCGTGGTAAAGCGCCGCTCGATCTTCATCCCTGCCCGTCCTTCCGGTCCCCTGCGCGCAGCCGCGATCCGCCCGTTCAGGGCGCGTCCGCCCGGGGGGCGTTCGTCAGATCAGGACTGCTGCGACGTTCCTGTGGTTGCCCAAAGTCGGACCACCACATCTTGTGCCATACTGGCGATTGCCCACAAACTGCCGCCGGTTCGACCGTCTTTCAACTGAATTTTTTAGCGATCACGCCGGGGAAAGCCGTTGACAGGCAGCCCCAGCACCCCCCGCGGGATTCGCGCACAGAGGCGCCTGACGGCAGGTGGTGCACCCTGCGGGACATGCGATATGTCATGCGCGATCAGACCCTTGCCGGACATGGTGCACAACTTGTCCACAGGTTTATCCGCATTTCATCCCCAGGTTGCGCACAGCCGATGCAGATCTGCCACGCCAAGCGGAAATCAGCGCACGGGGGTCAGCGCGCCGCGGTCGGTGACGATCAGGTCCAGCGGCTGATCGGTCGGCTCTGCCGGGATCAGATCCAGCCGCTGACACGCAAAGGCCAGCCCGATGGCCGTCACCGGGCCCGATTTCCGCAGCAATTCCAACGTTCTGTCATAGAAACCGCCGCCATAGCCCAAGCGGTTTCCCCGCTTGTCGAACCCCGCCAGCGGCACGATCAGCACCTGCGGCTGCATGACCGGGGCCGATTCGGGGGGATGGGCGGTTCCGAAGGCTCCGGGCACCAGCGCATCGCCCTGCCAGCGGCGAAAGACCAGCGGACGGGCCTTGCCCATGACCACCGGCAGCACGACAGGACCGTCATGCGCGGCCATCGCGGGGCGCGGATCGGCCTCGTCCCGCATGGGCCAGTATCCGGCCAGCACCGCCCCCGCATGGGGGGCCAGCACCGCGATCAGGTGACCGGTCAGGGCCTGCGCATCGCCCCCGGCGGCCCGGGCGGCCAGGGCATGGGCGCGCAGGGCGGCCTTGTCCGCGATCATAGGAGGACGATGGTGGCCAGGCCCAGAAAGGCCAGAAAGCCGATCACGTCGGTCATCATGGTGACGAACGTCCCCGATGCCAGCGCGGGGTCCGCGCCCAGCTTGTTCAGCCCAAGCGGGATCAGGATGCCCGCAAGCGCCGCCACCAGCAGGTTGATGACCATCGCCGACCCGATCACCGCCGCCAGCCCCGGATCGCGGAACCAGGCATAGGTGATGGCCGCCATGATGACGCCAAAGATCACCCCGTTGGTCAGCCCCACGATCATCTCTCGGCGCACCACGCGCAGCGCGTTGGTCCGCGACAGGTCGCGTGTCGCCAGACCGCGCACCGCGACGGTCAGCGTCTGCGTCCCCGCATTGCCGCCCATCGACGCGACGATCGGCATCAGCACGGCCAGCGCGACCAGCTGCGCGATGGCATCCTCGAAGAACGCGATGACGCTGGCGGCGGCCAGGGCGGTCACGATGTTGGCGCCCAGCCACGGGACCCGCTGTCCCACGGTCTGCCAGACACTGTCGGTGATGGAGGATTCGTCGCCCACGCCGGCCAGGCGCAGGATGTCCTCCTCGTGTTCCTCGTCCAGGATCGCCATGGCGTCGTCGATGGTGATGACGCCGACCAGCCGGTCGTCGCGGTCCACCACCGGGGCCGAGATCAGGTGATACTGGTTGAAGACATAGGCGACCTCTGCCTCCTCGGCAAAGGCGCTGATGGTGCGAAAGCTGTCCTCGGCCAGCTCGCGCAGGGTCGCGTCGCTGCGGGACGCCAGCAGGCGGCCAAGCGTGACATAGCCCACCGGGTGGCGGCGCGGATCGACCAGGATGATGTGATAGAACTGCTCGGGCAGCCATTCCTCGGCGCGCAGGAACTCGATGGCCTGTGCGACGGTCCAGTGTTCGGGCGCGGTCACCACCTCGGACTGCATCAGGCGACCGGCGGAATATTCCGGATAGGCCAGCGACTGCTGCACCGCCGCGCGGTCGCCCGCGTCCAGCGCAGCCAGGATCAGGGCGCGGTCGGCGTCGCCCAGGTCCTCAACCAGATCGACCACGTCATCGCTGTCCATCTCGCGCACGGCGTCGTCCAGGACGGCGCGGGGCAGCTGGTCCAGAACCTCCTCGCGGATGGATTCGTCGATCTCGGACAGGATCTCGCCGTCGATGCCGTCGGCATACAGCGTCAGGAAGGCGCGCCGGTCAGCGGGCGTCAGCCGCTCGATCAGGTCGGCGATGTCGGCCGGGTGCATCGGCTCCAGCGCGGCGTCCAGCCCGGCGCGGTCGCCGGCGTCCACAGCCTGGTCGACGCGGTCCAGCAGATCGTCGGTCTCGGTCGCGCGGTTTTCGTCGGCCATGCTGCCCCCTGCGTTCTTGTCGTGTCAGCCGTTCAGCAGGTCCAGCGCGGCACGGTGCAGCGCCTCGGACGCGGCGGCGATCACCTGACCGCCCTGGGCGGCAGGCCCGCCCTGCCAGTCGGTCACGATGCCGCCCGCGGCCTGCACCACCGCCAGCGGACCCGCGATGTCATAGGATTGCAGCCCTGCCTCGATCACCAGATCGACCTGGCCCAAGGCCAGCAGGCCATAGGCATAGCAGTCCAGCCCGTACCGCGTCAGCCGCGCCCGGTCGGCCACGCGGCGAAACGCGGCAGCCTCGGCCGGGGTGCCGACCTCGGGGAATGTCGTCAGCAGCGTCGCGCGGTCCAGGGGCGTGTCGCCGCGCACCCGCAAGGCGCGTTCCCCGGCGGCCGAGGTCAGCCGCGCAAGGCCAAGCCCCCCCTCGAACCGTTCGCCGACATAGGGCTGGTCGATCAGGCCATAGATCACGTCCCGCCCATCGGACAGGCCGATCAGCACGCCCCAGCTGGCCGCACCGCACAGGAACGCGCGTGTGCCGTCGATCGGATCCAGGATCCATGTCAGCCCACTGGTGCCGGGGGTCGCGCCGTATTCCTCGCCGAGGATGGCGTCATCGGGCCGCTCGCGGGCCAGAACCGCGCGCATGGCGCGTTCGGCGTCGCGGTCGGCCTGGGTCACCGGGTCGAAATCGGCCGGCCGCTTGTTGTCGGCCGCCAGATCGGCATGGCGGAACCACGGCAGGATCGCCTGACGGGCCGCGTCGGCCATCAGATGCGCGGTGCGGATGATCTGGTCTGCGTCCTGCATGCGGCCCCCTGCGTGTCGTCACGCCGGGTGTAGCCTGTCATGCGCCGGGGGACCAGCGGTCAAAGGGGGCCGTCGTCCGGCGGTCATACGGCGCGGGACGGCGGCAGGGTCATCCGCCTTCTGGCGGTCAGGCCTTTCAGGCCGCGTCGGAGAGAACGCGCGCCAGCTCGAAGATCTGGCGACGCTGCGCCTCGGGCATGGCGTAATAGGCGCGCACCAGCTGCAGCGCCTCCTTGTCGGCGAAGATGTCGCCTTCGACCACGCCGGGAACCTCGCCCTCGGACAGGCCTTCGAAGAAGAAGCTGACCGGAACGTCGACCGCCCGCGCGATGTCCCACAGACGCGATGCCGAGACGCGGTTCATGCCGGTCTCGTACTTCTGGATCTGCTGGAACTTGATGCCGACCTTGTCGGCGAGTTGCTGTTGAGTCATGCCAATCATCCAGCGACGATGGCGGATACGCTTACCAACGTGAACATCTACACTATGCTTCATTGCCCCAACCTTTTGCAATCTCAGGATGCTCTAGCCCGGAAAGGCACAATTTTCGAGTGTCAACTTGCTCAAACGGGGCTTTCCTGACCATAAAGACAGGTCCAGCGGTGCCCTTGCGGCCATATCGGTCCCGCGTTGACTTGGCCGGGCAGGATGCGAACGTGCGGGCAACATCCAAGGACGACCATACATGTCACAAATGATTCGTGCAGCCTACATCTTGGCCCTGGGTCAGGACCCCGTCATCCGGGATATTCCGACCCCCGTGGCGAGGCCGGATCAGGTTCTGGTGCGCATGGGCGCCGCGGCGCTGAACTTCGCGGATCTGCTCAAGGCCGAGGGACAGTACCAGGAACCGGCCGATCCGCCCTTCGTGCCGGGACTGGAGGGGGCGGGCACCGTCCTGTCCGCGCCGCCGGGGTCGGGACTGGCCTCCGGCACACGGGTTGTCGTATCGGCACCCGGCACGATGGCACAGGTGATCGCGGTCGATCCGGCGGCGGTTCAGGCCATCCCCGACGCGATGACGCTGGAACAGGCGGCGGGCTTTCAGGTGGCTTATGGGACAAGTCATCTGGCCTTGGCCGGCCGCGGCGCGTTGCAGGCGGGACAGACGCTGGTGGTGCTGGGTGCCGCCGGGGGCGTGGGCCTGACCGCGGTGCAGATCGGCGCGGCGATGGGCGCGCGGGTGATCGGCATCGCGCGCGGCGCCGACAAGATCGACGCCGTCCGCGAGGCTGGCGCGGCCGAGGTGATCGACAGTGCCACCTGCCCCGACCTGCGCGCCGCCCTGCGCGCGCTTGGCGGTGCCGACGTGATCTATGACCCGTGGGCGCCGAACCCGGCGAGGCGGCGTTCCGCGCCCTGCGTCCCGGCGGCCGCTTTCTGGTCATCGGCTTTGCTGGCGGCCGCCCCCCGGTGCTGCCGCTGAACCACGCGCTGGTCAAGAACATCGCCGTCCACGGGTTCTACTGGGGCGGCTATCGCGGCCTGCACCCGCAGGCCCTGCGCGACAGCATGGAGGCGCTGTTCGACCTGTTCCGCGCGGGCCGGCTGGACCCCGTTGCGGGAACGACCCTGCCGCTGGAGGACCTGGCCCAGGGCTATGCACTGCTGCGAGAGCGGCGCAGCATCGGCAAAGTGGTCATCACGTTGTGATCACGACGCATTTGAGCCAAGCGCGGCATTGAAAAATTCCGCGTTTCCCCCGATATTGGACACAAGCCGGCATCGCGTCGGCATGCCTTCCAAGGGAGACATCGATGGCAGATTACAACACGTACCGGACCGCGCAGAGCGTAGGCCACCGTTCCGCGGCGGTCGACCAGGGCCTGCGGGCCTACATGAACAAGGTTTATGGGCTGATGGCGGTCGGCATGGGTGTAACCGCCGCGACCGCCTATGGCACCGCCACCGCGGCCATGACCAACCCGGCCGTGGCCAACACGCTGTACAACACGCCGCTGCGTTGGGTGATCATGTTCGCCCCGCTGCTGGTCGTCTTCGGCTTTGGCGCGGCGCTGAACCGTCTGTCCGTCTCGGCGGCGACGGGGGTGTTCTATGCCTTTGCCGCGCTGATGGGCGTCTCGATCAGCTCTATCTTCCTGGTCTATACCGGGGTGTCGATCGTGCAGACCTTCCTGGTCACGGCCATCGCCTTCGCGGGCCTGTCGCTGTGGGGCTATACCACCAAGAAGGACCTGTCGGGCTGGGGCACGTTCCTGCTGATGGGCCTGATCGGCCTGATCGTCGCGTCGATCGTGAACATCTTCATCGCCTCTTCGGCCATGCAGTTCGCGATCTCGGTCATCGGCGTGCTGATCTTTGCGGGTCTGACCGCCTATGACACCCAGAACATCAAGAACACCTACCTGCAGATGCAGGATTCGGGTTCCGAGTTCCTGGGCAAGTCGGCCATCATGGGCGCGCTGAAGCTGTACTTGGACTTCCTGAACCTGTTCATGTTCCTGCTGTCCTTCATGGGCAACCGCGAATAAGCGAACGCCCTTTCGATACGGAAAAAGGCCCCCTTTCGGGGGCCTTTTGCATGGGTGCTGCCGGGTATCAGGCCGCTTGCCGGACCGGCAGGGTCGATGCCGCCTCGGCCGCGATCTCGAAACTGCGCAGGCGGGCGGTGTGGTCGTGGATCTGGCCGGTCAGGATCACCTCGTCGGGGCGATAGGTCTCGACCAGGCGTTCCAGCTGATCGCGGACCCTGTTCCGGTCGCCCACGGCACTGATGCGCAGCGCGCCATCGACGGCCTGGCGCATCTGCGCGCCGATCTCGGCGTCGATGTCGCGCACCGGGCGCGGCAGCTTGCCGGGCTGACCCGTCCGCAAGCGCGCAAACGCCAGCTGCATCGTCGTGCGCAGATAGGCGGCCTCTCCGGCGTCATCGGCGGCAAAGACGTTGGCGGCCAGCACCGCATAGGGCTTTTTCCCCCAGGGCGACGGCCGGAACCGTTCGCGATAGATGCTCAGCGCCTGTTCCAGCTGTTCGGGGGCGAAATGGCTGGCAAAGGCATAGGGCAGGCCCAGATGCGCCGCCAGCTGCGCGCCGAACAGGCTGCTGCCCAGGATCCAGACGGGGATGTTCGTCCCCTCGCCCGGCAGCGCGCGCACGGGCGCGCCGGGGCGTTCGGGGCCCAGATAGTCCAGCAGCTCGACCACGTCCTGGGGAAAGCTGTCGGCCATCGGATCGCGGCGCAGGGCGCGGATCACCGCACCGTCGCCGCCGGGTGCACGGCCCAAGCCCAGGTCGATGCGGTCGGGGAAGGCCGTGGCCAGCGTGCCGAAGGCCTCGGCCACCGTCAGTGGCGCGTGGTTGGGCAGCATGATGCCGCCCGCACCGACGCGGATCGTCTTGGTGGCCTGCGCCACCAGCCCGATCAGGACCGCGGTCGCGGCGCTGGCGATGCCGGGCATGTTGTGATGCTCGGCCAGCCAGAAGCGGTGATAGCCCCAGCCCTCGGCGTGCTGGGCCAGGTCGATGGTGTTGCGGATGGCGTCCTGCGCCGTGGACCCTTCGGGAACCGGTGACAGGTCGAGAACGGAATACGGAAGATGCTGTGTCATCCTCCTGATCTAGGCCGCCTGCCCCGCTTTGCAATGACGGGACATTACATATCGGCCAGTCGCCTAGGCCATCTTGCGCAGATAGGTCCAGGTCGGCACCCGGCCGCCCCGCGCGACCGACCAGCTTTCGGCGTCGCCCAGATAGACGAAGCCGCAATTGGTCAGTACCCGGGCCGATCCCGGATTGTCCTGGAACGCCTCGGCGAACAGGGTGCGCGCGCCGTGGGGGTTGGCCGCGACCAGCGCCGCCACGGCTTCCGTCGCGAAACCGGTGTTCCAGAAGCCCGCACCGATCCAGAAGCCCAGTTCGGACTGCGACCCCTCCATGCGGGTCAGGGACACGACGCCCAGCAGCTCGGCCAGCTTGTGGTCCGACCCGTCGATGGCCCAGACATCCTCGGCCCGGTCCCCGGCCAGGGCGCGCGCCACGAAACTTTCGGCGGCGCCGCGGGGCAAGGGATGGGGAATGGCGCGCGTGCCCTCGGCCACGCGTTTGTCGGCGGTGTAATGTTCGATCAGACCGGCATCCGAGGCACGCAGCGGTCGCAGCGTGAACCGATCAGTGGCGATCACGGGTTGGGCCGGACCATCGGCCAAGACGGGCTTGAGGTCGTCCAGACGACTTCCCTCGCGCATGGGTGCAGACATCACCATGTTTCCTCCCCAAGAAACCGATCAATAAATGTGACGATAAAACGGTTCGGGGGACCGGCTCTCGCCGATCCCCCCTTAGCATCAGAATATTGCGCTAAGGTTACTCGGCTGCTTCCAGCTCGGCGGGGACGATCGAAATGAACGTCCGGCCCTTCAGGCCCTTCTTGAAGGTCACATGACCGTCGGTCAGCGCGAACAGGGTGTGATCCTTGCCCATGCCGACGTTCACGCCCGGCCACCAGGTGGTGCCGCGCTGACGTGCGATGATGTTGCCTGCGATGGCGGCCTGGCCACCGAACAGCTTGACGCCAAGACGGCGTCCCGCGCTGTCGCGGCCGTTGCGGGAAGAACCGCCTGCTTTTTATGTGCCATGGGTCGTTCTCCTTAGGCTTCAGCGGCGTCTTTTGCCGGTTTCGTGGTCTTGGCGGGCGCATCGGCTGCCTCGACCTTCGTGCGGGCGCCGACGGCGGACTTGACGCCGGTCTTGTCCGCACCCTTGTCCAGCACGTCGGTGACGCGCAGCAGCGTCAGCTGCTGGCGGTGACCGCGGGTCCGCTGCGAGCTGTGCTTGCGGCGGCGCTTGACATAGGTGATGACCTTGTCGGCCTTGATCTGCTCGATCACGGTGGCCTGCACGCAGGCACCGGCGACCAGGGGTGCCCCCAGGGTCGAGCCGACCATCAGCACATCGTTGAACTGGACCGTATCGCCAGCCGCGGCATTCAGCTTTTCAACGCGCAGGACGTCGCCCGCCTGCACCTTGTACTGCTTGCCGCCAGTTTTCAGAACCGCGAACATCGCTTTCTTCCTTCATCACCGCGTCCTGCGGCCCCGACTGTGTCGGCGTTGGGGGGCGAACCCCGCCTTCGGACGGCGCACCCTTGTGCGGGTGTCGTTAAAAACAATAGACCGGCCAAGGGCGGATGCCCTGCCGGTGCGCTGCATTTGCCCGATCCGGGCCTGCCTGTCAAGGGCCGGCCCGATGCCGGGGAACCCTGCGCCATCGCAGGGCTTGTACCCTGCCACTGACAGGACCGGACCCCAGCTGATGCAACGCTTTTCCTGCCCGCATTGCGGCACGCGCGCCTATTTCCACAACCTGATCTGCCTGTGCGGACAGCCGCTGGTCTATGCCCCCGAGCCGCGGCAGATGGTGATGGACGGCCCGCATTGCGCCAACCGCCTGCGCATCGCCTGCAACTGGGCGGCGGCGGTGCCGGGCGGGTTCTGCCGGTCCTGCGCCATGTCGCATGTCGTGCCGGTGATGAACATTGGCGACAACCAGCGCCTGCTGGCCAGTGCCGAGCGGGCCAAGCGGTGGGTCCTGGCCAACCTCGCGGAATGGGACTGGTTCACCCCCGCCGATCCGGGGCGGCGTCCGCGGTTCCTGATGCTGTCCGAACATACCGGCGGGCGCGACCAGCAGATCACCATGGGCCACGCCAACGGCGAGATCACCATCAACGTGACCGAGGCGGATGAGCTGATCCGCCTCAAGCGCCAGCTGAAGCTGGGCGAGCAGTACCGGTCCATGGTCGGCCATTTCCGCCACGAGATCGCCCATTTCCTGTTCGACCGCCTGAAGGTGCTGCCCGATTTCCTGCCCGCCTTCCGCGCCGTCTTCGGCGACGAGCGCGCCGATTACGGGCAGGCGCTGAAGAACCACTATGCCGATCCGCGCGACCCGGCCGGCGACTACATCACCAGCTATGCGACGTCGCACCCGCACGAGGACTGGGCCGAGACGGTGGCCCACCTGCTGCACCTGACCGACGTGGCCGACAGCTTCTGCAGCACGCATCTGGACATGCCGGGAGTGCCGCCCGACTATCACCCCTATTCGGAGAAGGATCCCTATCGCCTGCTGAACATCGCGGCCGAGATCACCATTGCCGTCAACGACATCAACCGCGCGCTGGACAACAGCGACCTGTACCCGTTCGTGCTGACCGTGCCCGTGCGCCACAAGATCGCGTTCGCGCATGGCTGGCTGCAGAACCACCTGTCCCGCAGCGAGGGGAAGGCCGCCTAGACGGCGGCCTTTTCTTCCAGCGACATCCATTCCTCTTCGGCATCGGCCAGAGCGGCCTGGCGTTCGGACAGGGCCAGGCTGGCCTTTTCGAACTTGGCCGGCGCGGTCTGGAACAGCGTCGGGTCGGACATGAATTCCGACAGCTTGGCGATTTCCGCCTCCAGCTTGGCGATGACGCCGGGCAGCGCCTCCAGGCGATGGCGTTCGGTAAAGCTGAGGCCGTCGCGGGTGGCCTTGGGCTTGTCCGTCACGGGCGCGGCCTTGGCGACGGCCACGGGTTCCTCGGGCTGCACATCTCCGCGCTGCGCCTGATAGTCGGTCCAGCCGCCGGCGTAGACGGTGGCGCGGCCATCGCCCTCCATCGCGACGGTGGTGTCGGCCACGCGGTCGATGAAATCGCGGTCGTGGCTGACCAGCAGCACGGTACCGTCATATTCGCCCAGCAGATCCTGCAGCAGGTCCAGCGTTTCCACGTCCAGATCGTTGGTCGGTTCGTCCATGACCAGCAGGTTCGACGGCTTGGCCATCAGCTTGGCCAGCAGCAGACGCGCCTTTTCGCCGCCCGACAGGCTGCGCACGGGGGCGCGGGCCTGGCCGTCGTCGAACAGGAAATCCTTCAGATAGGCCACGACATGTTTCGGCTGGCCCCGCACCATCACCTGATCAGCACGGCCCGACACGCGCATGTCCGGATCGCCGGTCAGCGATTCCCACAGCGTCTGGTCGGGGTTCAACGCGGCACGGGCCTGGTCAAAGACCGCGATGTCCAGGTTGGTGCCCAGCTTGACCGTGCCGGCATCGGGGGCCAGCTCTCCGGTCAGCATCTTGATCAGCGTGGTCTTGCCCGCCCCGTTGGGGCCGACGAACGCGATCCGGTCGCCGCGCTGAATGCGCAGGTCGAACGGCCGCAGGATGACCTTGGCACCGAACGTCTTGGAGATGCCGGTCGCCTCGACCACCCGCTTGCCGCTGGTGTTGCCGCTGTCGAACGCCATCGCGGCGGTGCCTTGGCGGCGGATCTGGCTGCTGCGTTCGCTGCGCAGATCGGCCAGCGCACGGACGCGCCCCTGATTGCGCTTGCGCCGGGCGCTGATGCCTTCGACGGCCCATTTGGCCTCGGCCTTGATCTTGCGATCCAGCTTGTGGCGGGCGTCGTCCTCGGCGGCCCAGGTGGCTTCGCGCCAATCCTCGAACCCTTCAAAGCCACGTTCCTGCCTGCGCACGGCACCGCGGTCGATCCACAGCGTCGCCTTGGTCAGGCGGCGCAGAAAGGCGCGGTCGTGGCTGATCAGCACGAAACCTGCACGCGTCTGCGACAAATGGTCTTCCAGCCAGCCGATCGCCTCGATGTCCAGGTGGTTCGTCGGCTCGTCCAGCAGCATCAGTTCCGGCGCGCGCGCCAGCAGCCGGGCCAGCGCCGCGCGACGGCGTTCGCCGCCCGATGCGGTGTCGACGGGACGGTCGGGGTCGAACTTCAGCCCCTCGGCGGCCATGTCGACCAGATAGTCCTCTCCCGGTTCCAGCCCGTCACGGGCGAAATCGCCAAGCGTGACAAAGCCCGACAGATCGGGGTCCTGTTCCATGTAGCCGGTCGAAACCCCGGCGGCCAGGACGACATCGCCCCGGT
Source organism: Paracoccus sp. PAMC 22219 (assembly GCF_000787695.1). Classification (GTDB taxonomy): domain Bacteria; phylum Pseudomonadota; class Alphaproteobacteria; order Rhodobacterales; family Rhodobacteraceae; genus Paracoccus. The sequence goes on from NZ_BBPH01000001.1 coordinate 131,474, forward strand.
CGGGTTCGACGAAACCGGCCATCACCTTCATCAGGGTGGACTTGCCCGACCCGTTCCGACCGACCAGCGCGACGCGGTCGCCCGGCTGGACGTTCAAGGAAAGGCCTTCGAAAATGGGATCTCCGCCATAGGTCAGAGAGATCTCGGAGAGTTGCAAAAGGGGTGCGCGTGCCATGACCGCGCCCTAGCCCGGCGCAGCGTCCGGGTCAATCCACCGCATGCTTGACAGGTTCGGTCGGAATTGCCACAAGTCGCCGGAATTCTGACCAAAGGAGTCAACATGCGTCCCCTGATCATCGCCACGTTGCTGGGTGCCACCGCCATGCCGGCCCTGGCACAGGAAGTGAACGTCTATTCGCACCGCCAGCCCGAGCTGATCCAGCCGCTGATCGACGCCTTCACCGCCGAAACCGGCATCCCGGTGAACGTGGCCTTTGTCGACAAGGGCATGGTCGAGCGTCTGCAGGCCGAGGGCGACCGTTCGCCCGCCGACCTGGTGCTGACCGTCGACGTGGCCCGTTTGGGCGAGGTCAAGGACGCAGGCGTCCTGCAGCCGGTCGAGGACCCGGCGCTGGACGCCATTCCGGCCGCGCTGCGCGACGACGAGAACCAGTGGTTCGCCCTGACCACCCGCGCCCGCATCGTCTATGCCAGCACCGAGCGCGTGGCCGACGGAGAGGTCACCACCTATGAGGATCTGGCCGATCCGAAATGGGAAGGTCGCATCTGCACGCGCAGCTTTACCAACGACTACAACGTCGCGCTGACCGCCGCCTATCTGGCCCATCACGGCGAGGAAGAGACCGTCGCCTGGCTGGAAGGCGTCAAGGGCAACCTGGCCAAGCGCCCCGAGGGCGGCGACCGCGACCAGGTCAAGGCGATCTGGGCCGGCGAATGCGACATCAGCCTGGGCAACACCTATTACATGGGTGCGATGCTGAAGGATGACGAGCAGAAGGCATGGGCCGAATCGGTCCGCATCGTCTTCCCGACCTTCGAGGATGGCGGCACCCACGTGAACGTGTCGGGCATGGCGATGACCAAGTCCGCGCCGAACCGCGACGCCGCCCTGCAGCTGATGCAGTTCCTGGCCGGTGACGAGGCACAGCGCATCTATGCGGAAACCAACAACGAATTCCCGGTGACCGAGGGTGTCGAGCGGTCCGAGCTGGTGGCCAGCTGGGGCGATTTCACCGCCGACGACCTGACGCTGACCGAGATTTCGGACCTGCGCCCGCAGGCGCTGGACCTGATCGAGCGCGTGAACTTCGACGGCTGACACGGTCCTGCGTCGGGGGCCAACCCCCTGACGCAAGGGAATATTTGATCTGTGGCGAAAGGCGCGGCCCAGGGGCTTGCGCCTTTTTCCATGCTGACGCAATCATCCCCGCTTGGGGACCATGGAGACGCGGTTTGGTACAGAAGATCATCATCGACACGGACCCCGGTCAGGACGACGCGGTCGCCATCCTGCTGGCCCTGGCGTCGCCCGAATTGCAGGTGCTGGGCCTTGTGGCCGTCGCGGGCAATGTGCCGCTGGCGCTGACGGAACTGAACACCCGCAAGGTGGTCGAACTGTCTGGCCGGACCGACGTGCCGGTCTTTGCGGGCTGCGACCGGCCGCTGTCGCGCGACCTGGTGACGGCGGAACATGTCCACGGCAAGACCGGCCTGGACGGGATAGACCTGCCCGAGCCCACCCTGCCCCTGCAGGCGCAGCACGGCGTTGATTTCATCGTCGAAACCCTGCGCGCCCATGATGCGGGAACCGTGACGCTGGTCCCCATCGGCCCGCTGACCAACATCGCCGAGGCGTTCCGCCGCGCTCCCGACATCATCGGACGCGTGCAGCAGATCGTGCTGATGGGCGGCGCCTATTTCGAAGTGGGCAACATCACCCCCGCGGCCGAATTCAACATCTATGTCGACCCCGAGGCCGCGGCCGAGGTGTTCGCGTCGGGCGTGCCGCTGGTCGTGATGCCGCTGGACGTGACGCACAAGGCGCTGACCGACCGCGCCTGGATCGAGGCGATGCGCGCCCTGCCCGGCCGCTGCGGCCCTGCCGTCGCGGGCTGGACCGATTTCTTCGAACGCTTCGACACCGCGAAATACGGAAGCGTTGGCGCACCGCTGCACGACCCCTGCACCATCGCCTGGCTGCTGCATCCCGACCTGTTCGAGGGCCGACACATCAACGTGGAGATCGAGGTCGACGGCCGCTGGACCACCGGCATGACCGTCGCCGACTGGTGGCGCGTCAGCGGGCGCGCGCCCAACGCGCTGTTCCTCAAGGACGTGGACCGCGACGCGCTGTTCGACATGATCCACGACCGCATCGCGCGGCTGCCCTAGGGGGCATCCTCGGACGGGGGCGGTTCGGGCAAGGGCACGACCCCCTCTCCGTCGCCGATGCGATCGTCCAGAGCCGCGACCAATTGTGCGGTGACGTCGATGGCGTCCAGCGACACGAAGATCGTGCGCCGGTCCAGCACCGCCACCGCACCGCGGTCCTGCATCACCTGGCCCATCACCGGCAGGGCGGCGCGAAAGAACGCCGCGCGGTCGGCCTCGGCCCAGGCATTCAGGTCCTGGACCGCCTGCGCGCGTTCGCGGCGGATGCGCGTCGCGCGGATGTCAAAGCTTTCGGCCAGGTCGCGGAATTCGGCGGCGGGCAGCGTGCTGCGCTGTTCGGTCAGCCGCGCCTCCTCTGATGACAGCAGCTGGGTCAGACGGTCGTTCTCGGCCGCGACCTCCTCTCCCTTGGCCTCCAGCCGGGCCTGCGCGCGCAGCCCCCAGGCCGAGGACAGGTACAGCACCTCCTGGTCCAGCGTCAGGATCGGGGCGCTTTCGGCGACCTCTCCGGGACCGGCAATGGTGCTGTTGGGCAGGACGGGGGGCGTGGCGATGGGCGGGATTTCCGGCGCGGGAATGTCGGGCGCCGTGGCCTCCTGTCCGGCGGCGGGCAGTGCCATCAGCACCGCCGCCACCAGACCAAGTCCCGTCCGGATGATCGGCATCAGAAGTTCGTCTGGATCGTCAGGTCGAAATTCTGTTCCAGATCATAGTCTTCCTTTTGCAGCGCCTGCGTGAAGTTGAAGCGCAGCGGACCGATGGGCGTGGTCCAGAAGATCGACGCGCCGACCGCGGCCCGCACGTACATGTCGTCATCGACCGGGACGCCGCCAGTGCCGATGGTCCGGTCCAGACCCCACAACGATCCGACATCCATGAACAGGCCGCCCTCGATGCCGTATTCCTCGGGCAGGCCAAGGGGGAACTGCGCCTCGCCGCGCGCCGCCCAGTAGAAGTTGCCGCCCAGGCCGTCCTCGTTCACGGCCGCCAGGTCGCGCGGACCGATGCCGTTCGGCTCGAACCCGCGGACGCGGTTGCCGGTGCGGAAGCGGTCCAGGATCCAGGTCGAATAATCACCATAGGTATAGATCGCCCCGGCCTCCAGCTCTCCGCGCAGGGTCACGCTCTCGCGCCAGGCGGTGCTTTCGACGCCCGCCAGCGCGGTCGTGGTGATCGTCTTGGTGTCGCCCCCGGCGCCCGCGAAATCCTGCGAGAAACGGAACCGATAGGCGGTCAGCGGGTCCAGCCCGGTGCGGCGCGAATCCCAGTTGTAGGTATAGCCAAGCGACGACGTCAGGCGCGTGCCCTCTTCGTCGATAAGCAACTGAGAGCTGTCCTCGGTCACGTTGGTCAGCTTGTCTTCGGAAATCCGGTACCGCAGCTCGATCCGCGCATTGTCGGAAATCGGGAATTCCAGCGATGGCTGAATGCGGATCTGACGGGTGTCGAAATCCGAATTCAGGCCCTCGGTCTCGGTATAGTTGGCCGAAAAACCAAAGCGCAGGTCGCGGCCCAGGAAATACGGCTCGATGAAGTTGATGCCGGCGGCGCGGTCGTCGGTCGCGGTCTGCAGCTGCAGGCCCAGGGTCTGGCCGCGTCCCAGAAAGTTCTGCTCGGTCAGGCCGATGTTGAAGCCCACGCCCGAATTGACGCCATAGCTGGCGCCCAGGGACAGCGACCCGGTCGGTTGTTCCTCGACGTTGACGCCGACGATGACCTGGTCGGGGCTGCTGCCCTCGCGCGTCTGGACCTGCGCATCGGCGAAATAGCCGAGCGCGCGCACGCGTTCGGCCGAATTGCGGATCTCGCGCGGGTTGAAGGGATCGCCCTCGACGGTGGTGAACTGGCGGCGGATCACCTGGTCCAGGGTGGTGGTGTTGCCCTCGATGTCGATGCGCTCGACAAAGACGCGCTGGCCGCGGGTCAGCGCGAATGTCAGGTCCAGGGTCTGGGTCTGGGCGTTGCGGGTGACGCGCGGCTCGATGTTGACGAAGTTCAGGCCCTGCTGGATGGCGATGGTCTCCATCCGGCGGATCGAGGTGTCGATGACCGACGGGTTGTAGAACGACCCGCGCCGGACCCGGCTTTGTTCCGAAAACAGCGCGGCGTCGACGCCCGGAATCTCGGACACGGTCTCGACCCGCCCAAAGCGATAGCGCGGCCCCTCGGAGATGTTGAAGGTAATGAAGAACGCATCGCGTTCGCGCGCGATTTCCGGCGCCACGCCCTGCACCCGGAAATCGGCATAACCCTGCGAGCGATAGAAATCGGTCAGCAGCTGTTCGTCCAGCGGGATACGCTCGGGCGCAAAGGTGTCGCGGCGGATGAAGGTCCGCAGCAGGCCCGCCTGCTTGGTCTCCAAGACGTTGCGCAGACGGCGGTCCGAATAGGCGCGGTTGCCGACAAAGCTGACGCGTTCTATCTCGGTGACGTTGCCTTCGCGGATCTCGAACACCAGATCGACGCGGTTGCCGCTGCGGCGGATGATGCGCGGATCGACGCGGGCGGCCAGGCGCCCTTCGGCGGCATAGGTCTGGGCGATGGCCTGCGCGTCCTGGATGGCCTGGCTGGGCTGATAGACGCGGCGCGACTGGCTGCGCACGATCTCCGCCAGGCGGTCGTCGTTCAGGCGGCGGTTGCCCTCGAACGAGATCTGGTTGACGATCGGGTATTCGCTGACCTGCACGACCAGGGTGCTGCCCTGCGGGATCAGTTCGACCGTCTCGAACAGGCCGGAATTCTGCAGGCGCTGCAGGCCGTCGTTGATCTGGCCGGGGCTGAGGTCCTGGCCCTGCGGAAGGGCCAGCGTGGACAGGACGGCGCCCGTCTCGATCTGCTGGTTGCCCTGAACCTGGATGCTGCCAAAGACGACGGCGGCGGCAGGCTGCGGGATCATGCCCACGGGCGCCGCGATCGCCAGGGACGTCACCAGCGCCAATGCGCCCTTGCCCAGTTTCCGTTCCATGATGGCCCCTCTTGTATCCGCCTGCACGCGCCCGGTTCGGGCTGTCGTTTTGCCTATGGTCTGTAGCCCCATCCGGGCGTGGCTGTCAAAACCGCATGCACCTTAGGGGCAGAAAAGATCGTTCGTGAGCCCGAAAATCATCAGTGACAGGACCGCCGCCATGCCGATCGCGGTCAGTAGGTTCAGCGCCTTGTCCGACGGCGGGCGCCCGCGCAGGGCCTCGTATGTGTAAAACATCAGGTGACCGCCATCCAGGACCGGGATCGGCAGCAGGTTCAGGAACCCGATGGCCGCCGACAGGACCGCGATCCACCATAGGAAGTTCGCACCCCCCGCGCTGGCCGCCTGGCCGGTGCTTTCCGCGATGCTGATGGCGCCGCCCAGGTTGCAGGTGCCGATCTGACCCGAGATCATCGCCCACATCCCCGTCAGGGAAGAGGTGATGATCCCCCAGGTCTGCCCCGCGCCAAGGCCAAGCGCCTCCAGCGGTCCGGCGCTGCGGGTCTGGGGCGAAAAGAAGCTTTCGCCCCCGGTGACCCCGATCAGCCAGCGCTGTTCGAACCCGCCGCCATCGGCGGGCAGGTCGGACAGCTTGGGCGACAGCGTCACGTCCAGCTCTCCGACACTGGGACGCCACAGGCGCAGGACCAGGGGCTGGCCCTCGGCCGCCTCGACGGCCTCGCGCATCTGGGTGAAGCGGGTGACGGGCTGGCCGTCGATGGTCAGCACCACGTCGCCTGCGCGCATGCCCGCCGCGGCCGCAGCACTGCGGGGCGCCACGCCGCCGATGCGCGCGGCATCGGGTCGGGGCCGGTCACGGTCAGCGTCTGGCCGTCGCGGTCGACCTGCCAGTCCTGCTGGTCCGCCACCGGCAGGGTTTCGGTCAGCGTGCCGATGTCGCGCCAGGTGGCGACCGGCTGGCCGCCCAAGGCCAGGATGCGGTCGCCCGGCTGCAGGTCGTTCACGATGGCGGGCGGCGCCTCGCTGACGGCACCCACGCGCACCTCGTCCAGGGGCAGGCCCTGCACGATCGCGAAACCCGCAAAGACCAGGATCGACAGCACGAAATTGAACACCGGCCCCGCCAGCAGTGTCGCGAAGCGCGCCCACAGCGGCGCGCCCTGCAGCGTCTGGCGGCGCAGTGCGGGATCGACCGCGCGCCCCGGTCCGGCACTGGCCGCGTTGTCGTCGCCCAGGAACCGCACATATCCGCCGAGCGGCAGTGCCGCGACCTGCCAGACCGTGCCGCGGCTGTCGCGGCGAGAGAACAGCCGCGGGCCGAATCCGACGCTGAACACCTCGGCCCGGATGCCCGACCAGCGGCCGACGATATAGTGGCCGTATTCGTGGACGGTGACGATCACCGCCAGCGCGGTGACAAAGGCCAGCAGCGTCCACAGCGTGCTTCCGGTCTGGGCGATCATGTCGATCATCGGGCGGCCTTTCGTCGGGCAAGACCGTCCCAATGCAGGACGGTCGGCAGATCGTCGGGGTCGCGGGCAAAGCCCGGTTCGGCAGACAGAGCGGCCAGCGTGGCCTCGACCCTGGGCGCCATGTCGGTGAAACCGATGCGCCCGGCGATGAAATCGTCCAGCGCCTGTTCCTTGGCGGCGTTGAAGACCGCACCCGCGGCCCCGCCTGCGGCCATCACCTCGCGCGCAAGGCGCAGGGCGGGCCAGCGCGCCTCGTCGGGGGCGCGGAAGGTCAGGCTGCCAAGGGCCGCCAGATCCAGCGCCGCGACCGGCAGGGGTCGGCGTTCGGGCCAGTGCAGCGCATATCCGATGGCATGGCGCATGTCGGGCGCGCCCAGATGCGCGATGGTGCCGCCGTCATGGTGGGTGACCATGGCGTGAATGATCGATTCCGGGTGGACCAGAACCTTGATGCGGTCGGCGGTCAGGCCAAAGAACTCCTTGGCCTCGATCACCTCCATCGCCTTGTTGAACATCGACGCGCTGTCGATGGTGATGCGTTGACCCATCGCCCAGTTGGGATGGGTCGAGGCCTCGGCCACGGTCGCGGCGGCCAGCCGTTCCAGCGGCCAGTCGCGGAAGGCGCCACCCGAAGCGGTGATGGTCACATCCTTGACGGAGTCCAGCTTGTCCGACCCAAGCGCCTGAAACAGTGCGGAATGTTCGCTGTCGACGGGCAGGATCGTGGCACCCGACCGCGCGCCCGTGTCGCGCAGCAGCGCACCCGCGCAGACCAGCGACTCCTTGTTGGCAAGGGCCAGCACACCGCCCTGCGACAGGGCCGCCAGCCCCGGCGCCAGACCCGCTGCGCCCACGATGGCCGACAGGATCCAGTCCGCGGGCCGGTGCGCGGCCTCGATCAGCGCGGCCTCTCCGGCGGCCACTTGGACGTCGGTGCCGGCAAGGGCCGTCCGCAGGTCGTCCAGCAGTTCGGGATGCGCCGTGACCGCGATCTGCGCGCGCAGGTCGCGCGCCATCTGCGCCAGTCGCGCGATGTTGCGCCCGCCGGTCAGCGCCACGACCTGATAGGCGTGCGGATCGCGGCGGATCAGATCGACGCCGTTCGCGCCGACCGAACCGGTCGCGCCGAAGATTGAAATGCGTCGCATCGGTCAGTTCACCACGGGCAGGTTCGTCAGAAACCCGATCAGCATGGTTGCCAGGACCGCCCCGGTCACTGCGTCAAAACGATCCATGAAACCGCCATGCCCCGGAATGAGGTTCGAGCTGTCCTTGACGCCCGCGCGGCGTTTCAGCCAGCTTTCGGCCAGATCGCCCATCTGCCCCGCAAGGCAGACGATGGGCGACACCCAGATCAGCGTGGCATCGCCCTGCCCGGCCATCCACAGCACCGCGCCAAAGATGCAGGTCCCGATCCAGCCCGCGACCGTGCCGGACCAGGTCTTCTTGGGGCTGAGCGCCGGCCAGAACTTGGGCCCGCCCAGGATGCGCCCGAAGAAATACCCCGCCGTGTCCGAGATGATGATGACCCCCATCAGCCACAGCACGAAGTTCAACCCATAATTCTCGCGGAACCCGACAAGGCCGAACGCCACGATCAGGATCGCGATGCCGAAGATGGCATAGGTTGCGCGGTCGCGGCGCGCCGCACCGGGCAGGCCCAGCAGGATCGGGATCGCCAGCGCCATCCACGCCCAAGGCAGCCCGGTCAGCGCAAAGGCCTGGGACACGCCCGCGATGGCCGCCAACGCGATGGGGCGTGACCGCCCGAACAGCGTCACGTGGCGCGCGGGGTTGCGCCAGCCGGTCATGGCCGCCAGCTCCCAGAAGGTGATTGCGGAAATCACCGCCATCGCCAGACGCAACCACGGCCCCTGCGCCACCGCCAGCATGACGCCGATGCCCAGCAGGACCAGCGTGGATGCCACGCGGCGCGACAGGTCGCCCCACTTGCCGGGGCCGACCTTGCCGGGACCGCCTGCGCCGGGCACGGGCCCGGCGGAATTCCGTCCTGACGTCATGCGCCCCCGAAGCGCCGGTCGCGCAGGCCGAAGCGGTCCAGGATCGTCGCAAGGTGATCGGGGGTGAAATCGGGCCACAGGGTCGGCGTGAATTCGTATTCCGAATAAGCCGCCTGCCACGGCAGGAAGTTCGATGTCCGCGTTTCCCCGGACGTGCGGATCACCAGGTCGGGATCGGGATGCCCGGCGGTGTCCATGCAATCGGCCAGATCGGCCTCGGTCGGGGTGGCGATTTCGCCGCGCGCGATGCGTTCGGCCAGGCGGGTGCTGGCACGGACCAGTTCGTCCCGGCCGCCATAGTTGATGGCGACAGTCAGGTTCAGCCGCGTGTTGCCGGCCGTCCGCGCCTCGATCGAGGCCATCAGGTCCTGCAGCTTGCGGTCCAGACGGCCGCGTTCGCCGATAAACCGCATCCGCACGCCTTCGGCCGACATGTCCTCGGCCTCGCGCTGGATATAGCGGCGAAATATCTTCATCAGGCCCAGGACCTCTTCGGTCGAGCGCTTCCAGTTCTCGGTCGAGAACGCATAGATTGTCAGCCAGTCCACCCCCAGATCGGGGCAGGCGCGGACGATCTGCTTGACCCGCTCGGCCCCGCGGCGGTGACCGACCAGACGCGGCCAGCCGCGATCGGTTGCCCACCGGCCATTGCCATCCATGATGACCGCGACATGGCGGGGACGGGTCGTCCCCCCAGTTTCGGCAGCTCTCGACAAGCCCCACGCCATCGTCGGATCAGACCTGCATGATTTCGGCCTGCTTGGCCGTCAGCGCCTCGTCGACCGATGCGATCATGCGGTCGGTTAGGGACTGGATTTCAGTCTCGTACAGCTTCTGGTCGTCCTCGGGCATGCCGGCGGTCTTGCCCTTCTTGACCTGGTCCATGCCGTCGCGGCGCACGTTGCGGATCGAGACGCGGGCGCTTTCGGCGTATTGCGCGGCGACCTTGGTCAGCTCGCGGCGGCGTTCCTCGTTCAGCTCGGGGATGGGCAGCATGATGATCGTGCCGTTGGTCTGCGGGTTGATGCCCAAGCCGCTTTCGCGCAGCGCCTTCTCGACCTTGTTGACCATGCCCTTGTCCCAGATGTTGATCGTGACCATCCGCGGCTCCGGCACGTTGACGGTGCCCAGCTGGTTGATCGGGGTCATCTGGCCATAGGCCTCGACCTGCACCGGCTCGATCATCGAGGCCGAGGCCCGGCCCGTCCGCAGGCTGGCGAATTCGCCCCGCAGGCTTTCCATGGCGCCCTTCATGCGGCGCTCCAGGTCGTCAATATCGATCTCGATGTCCTCAGCCATTATCGGACTGCCTCTGCTTTGAATTTTTTTCGCTTGTAACGGGAATGCCGCAGCTTGGCAAAGCCTTTGCCCGCTTTTCGGCCCCGTCAGGGATCGTTGTGCGGGGGTGCGCCCGCAGACAGGCGCGCCTCGATCTGGGTCAGGCGGGCCAGCACCTCATCGCGATAGGCCTCGGTCGCGGCGGTGCCTTCCTCCTGATGCGCCTCCTGCATCGAATTCACGATCAGACCGACCACCAGGTTCATCACCGCGAAGGTGGTGACCAGGATGAAGGGCAGGAAGAACAGCCAGGCATGGGGATGAACCTCCATCACCGGGCGCACGATGCCCATCGACCAGCTTTCCAGCGTCATGATCTGGAACAGCGAATAGGCCGAATTGCCCATGTCCCCGAACCATTCGGGAAAGGTCGCCCCGAACAGCTTGGTCGCCATGACCGAGAAGATGTAGAAGATGATGCCCATCAACAGAAACACGCTGGCCATGCCGGGCAGCGCGGACAGGAACCCCTCGACCACGCGGCGCAGGCGCGGCGTGACCGACACGATCCGCAGCAGCCGCAGGATGCGCATGGCGCGCAGCACGGACAGGCCCTGCGTCGCGGGCAGCACGGCGATTCCCACGACGATGAAATCGAACACGTTCCATCCGTCGCGGAAGAAGCGCAGCCCGCGGGCATACAGCTTCAGCCCGATCTCGATCACGAAGATCGCAAGGCAAACCCGGTCCAGCGTGACCAGCAGCGGACCGACCGCGGCCATGACACGGGGCCAGGTCTCCAGCCCCAGGATCAGCGCATTGAACAGGATCACGCCGGTGATCACGCCCTGGGCACGCGGCCCGTGGATGAAGCCGTCGATGCGGCCCCGAAGACTGGTCGTCATGTCAGTTGTGGACCCGCGTATAGGTGCCCCGGCCTTCCAGGATCGACCGGAACCCGCCCGGCGCATCCAGCGAGAAGACGATGATCGGCAGCTTGTTGTCGCGGGCCAACGCGATGGCCGACGCGTCCATCACGCCCAGGTGCTTTTGCAGGACCTCGTCATAGCTGACATTGCCGTAACGCTTGGCGTCGGCATGCTTGACCGGGTCCTTGTCATAGACGCCGTCGACCTTGGTGCCCTTGAAGATCGCCTCGCAGTTCATTTCCGACGCGCGCAGCGTGGCCGCGGTGTCGGTGGTGAAATACGGGTTGCCGGTGCCGGCGGCAAAGATCACGATCCGTTTCTTTTCCAGGTGGCGGATCGCGCGGCGGCGGATGTAGGGCTCGCAGACCTCGTCCATGCGGATCGCGCTGATCACGCGGCAATGCAGACCGCGGCTTTCCAGCGACGATTGCATGGCCAGCGCGTTCATGACCGTGGCCAGCATGCCCATGTAATCGGCGGTGGTGCGCTCCATGCCCTGCGCGCTGCCCTGCAGCCCGCGAAAGATGTTGCCGCCGCCGATGACCATGCAGACCTCGACGCCCATCGCCTGGACGGCCTCGACCTCGCTGGCGATGCGGGCGACGGTGGGCGGATGCAGGCCGTATCCCTGGTCGCCCATCAGCGCCTCGCCCGAGATTTTCAGCATCACGCGGCTATATTGCTTGGGGACTTCGGTGGTCATCGGGGGCTCCTGTCGCCGGCTGCTTTCATCGCGCCGTTAAATGTCGCAAAAGGGCGGCCGGATCAACTGCCCGGATCGGCCATGCGTGACCCTGACCTGACACAGATCGACGCCGCCCGCCACCTGCTGATCGCAGGACCCACCGCCAGCGGCAAATCTGCGCTGGCGCTGGCGGTCGCGCGGGCACAAGGCGGCACCGTGGTCAACGCCGATGCATTGCAGGTCTGGTCCTGCTGGCAGGTGCTGACCGCCCGCCCGTCCGCCGCCGATCTGGCGCAGGCGCCGCACGCCCTTTACGGCCATGTCGCGCCGGGCACGGCGTGGTCGGTGGGCGACTGGCTGCGGCAGGTCGCGACGCTGCGGGGGCGGCTGATCGTGGTGGGCGGCACGGGGCTGTACCTGACCGCGCTGACCCGCGGGCTGGCGCAGATCCCGCCCACGCCCGCCGCGATCCGCGCCACCGCCGACGCGCGCATCGCCGGGGGCGGGCTGGCCGCGATGGTGGCCGAACTAGACCCCCGCACCCACGGCCAGATCGATCTGGCCAACCCCGTCCGCGTTCAGCGCGCGTGGGAGGTGCTGACCGCCACCGGCCGCGGCATCGCCGACTGGCAGGACGACACGCCCCCGCCCCTGCTGGCCCCCGACGCCTGCCATTGCGTGCTGATCACCAGCGACCGCGACTGGCTGGCCGACCGCATCGCCGCCCGCTTTCACGCCATGCTGGATCAGGCGCCCTGGAGGAGGTGCGCGCGATGCTGCCCCTGTGGGACCCGGCCGCGCAATGGGCCAAGGCCATCGGCGCGCCCGACCTGATCGCGCATCTGCAGGGCCACCTGACGCTGGCCGAGGCCACCGAACGCGCGATCATCGCCTCGCGGCAATACGCCAAGGCGCAGCGGATCTGGTTCCGGGGCCGGATGCGCAACTGGCAGATGTGGCAGGCAAGCAACGCCGGACTGATCGCACCATAATTCGACGAAACCCATCCAAGGCTCATTGAGTTTTACCCCCGATAGGCGATAATCCGCCCATCGGAAATGCAACTTGGACGAGTGTCATGTCGGTATGGGAACGCGCTGACTGGACGGGGGGATTTCCGTTTTCGCCCACGCGGCTGTCGCCGGTTGGCCGGGGCATCCTGGGCCAGGGCGGCCAGATCGACGTCAACGCCCCCAAGGTCCAGACCGAGGGTGCGGCCCCGTCCCCCACCCCGCATGTCCAAGGCCGCGTTGCGGTCCCCGACACGCTGAGCGTCCGCGTGGCGCCGGCGCTGCGGCGGTTCGCGCCGCGCCAAGCCAGCCTGCGCCTGATGCCCGCGGGTGCCTTCAGCTGGGGCGGGCGGACCCTGCCCGTCCAGCCGCGCACCCGGCCGGAACATGTGCTGATCTGGGTGGCCGAAGGCCGCATGCGCCTCGACTTTCCCCGCACCGGCAGCGTCCTTGCCGCGGGCGACGTGCGCTTCATCCCTGCCGGGACTGCCTTCGCCGCCCGCCCGCTGGATGATGCGCAGGGTCAGGTCCTGCTGATCGCGCCCGAACTGACGGCGCAGCTGGACCCGCCCTTGCCCCGCACGGTGATCGCAGGCTGCGCGGGCAGCGGTGCTGCGGTGCTGTCAGCCACCCTGACCGAACTGATGCAAGAGGCCGCCCGCAGCGCCGATCACCGGACGATTGGCTGCTATCTGAACGTGCTGTCGCTGCGGCTGTCGCGTCTGGATCCCGAACAGGACCACCGCCCCGGCCCGGGCACGGTCCATCCCGACCGCCCGCTGGTCGACCGCTTTCTGGCTCTGGCCGCGATCGAGATGGGGTCGTGCCGCACCCTGGCCGATCTGGCGCAGGACCTGGGCACCACGTTGACCCTTCTGGACCGCGCCTGCATCGAGGCGCGGGGCCATCGCGCCATCGACCTGCTGCACGAGCTGCGCGTGGAACGTGCGGCCGAACTGCTGCGCCATACCGACCGCCCCGTGCCGCGCCTGGCGCAGGACCTGGGCTATGCCAGCCACGCGCATTTCACCCGCGCCTTCGTCGCCGCGACCGGCCGCACACCCGAAACCTATCGCAGCCAGATGCAGACCTAGACCGTGACCGTGCGCCCTGCAGGGGGTCCGGGGG